>VGAV01000016.1 GCA_016870695.1 Actinomycetota bacterium
CCTCGTGACCGGCGCTGCCCGCGCCGACAGCATCGCGGCGGGGATCGTCCCGCGCCTCCGCTCCGACGGGTGGGACGTCGTGACGAGCGATCTCGTCGACACCGACTACCCGTGCGACCTGTCCGACCCCGACGCGCCGGGTGTTCTCGTGGACACGATCGTGCGGGAGCGCGGCATCCTGTCCGCCCTCGTCCTGAGCCACGCGCACGGTGTCGACGCGTCGATCCTCGACACCACGGCCGAGAGCTTCGACCGTCACATGGCGGTGAACGCCCGCGCCTCCCTCCTGCTCATCGCCGGGTTCGTCCGGCAGATGGATGCCACCGGGGGTGCGGTCGTCGCCTTCACCAGCGACCACACGACGGGGAACCTGCCGTACGGCGCATCGAAAGGCGCCCTCGACCGCATCGTCATCTCCGCGGCGCGGGAGTTCGCGGACCGCGGGCTGTCCGCGAACGTCGTGAACCCCGGGCCCATCGACACCGGGTGGATGGACGACGAGACCCGGGCCCATCTCACCGCGTACCAACCATCGGGGCGTCTCGGCACCCCCCGCGACATCGCGGCACTCACCTCGTTCCTGCTATCGGAGGAGGGCCGGTGGGTGACCGGTCAGCTGTTGTCGGCGGACGGCGGCTTCTCGATCCGCATCTGACGGAATAGCCGGGCCGGCCGACCGGTTGTTCCATTCGCGCGCATGCATGTCGCCGCGAGAGCCGTGGGGACGAGGCTGCGGGAGAGAAGTAACGACATGGCCAGGTTCGACAACAAGACAGCCCTCGTCACCGGAGGCGGCAGCGGCATCGGAGCGGCGATCGCCCGGGAGCTCGCCGCGGAGGGGGCGTCGGTCGTCGTCACCGACATCAACCTGGAGGCCGCCACGGCAGTGGTCGAGCAGATCACGAGCGCCGGCGGGACCGCCGCGCCCTTCGCCCAGAACACGGCGAAGTGGGAGGACTCCGAGGCGGCCGTCCGCTTCGCGCAGGAGATGTACGGCGCCCTGCACCTCGCCGTCAACAACGCCGGCATCGGTGCCGCCCCTCAGAACATCGGCGACTACGACATCGCCGCCTGGGACCGCGTGCGCTCCGTCGACCTCGACGGCGTCTTCTACGGTCTGCGCTTCCAGCTCCCCGCGATCGTCGAGGCCGGCGGCGGGGCCGTGGTCAACATGGCATCCGTCCTCGGATCCGTGGGCATCGCGCAGAACGCGGCCTACGTCGCCAGCAAGCACGCGCTCGTGGGGCTGACCAAGGTCGCGGCCCTCGAGTACACCGCGAAGGGCGTCCGCACGAACGCGGTCGGCCCCGGCTTCATCGACACCCCGCTCGTCCGCTCGAGCCTCTCGCCCGAGGCCCTCACGCACCTCGAGAACGAGCACGCCGCCGGACGCCTCGGCACCGACGCGGAGGTCGCGGCGCTGACGCTGTTCCTGCTGAGCGACGCGGCGTCGTTCATCTCGGGCAGCTACCACCTCGTCGACGGCGGCTACTCCGCCCACTGAGGAAGGGACGGGGAGGGATGCCACCCCGGGGCATCCCTCCCCCTCGTCTGCGGCGGTGGCCGTTCCGCGGTGCCGGGAACAGGCGATGCGCCGGACGCAGGCGTCTTCTGCGGGAATCGGCCTGTCGTCGCGCCATCCCCTGTGCGGGTTCCCCCCGCACGGGCCCCCGAGGGGGGCGCGCTCAGGAACCGTGCGGCAGAATGGGACGCGGAGGTTTCCATGAGCGAATCGATCCCGACGATGCCGTCCCGCGCGGGCGACGCCGGGACCAGTCCGGTGCCTCTCCCCCACGCGGCGGCCGAGTGCCCGAAGTGCTTCACCGAGCTGCTGAGCGACCGCGACTTCTGGCGGGCGCGCCCCTCCGGTTCCCGTCTGGTCGGCCTGGTCGTCTCGCGGCCCGGCATGCCGTCCGTCGTGGAGCAGCGCGACGACCTGACGCGGTTCGGCGTGCCGATCGAGGGGTTCCGGCATCCCGCCCCCGAAACGCTCGAGGGATGGGCCGCACGACTGGCCCGCTTCTTCGGCACGCTCACCCGCGGCGACGTGCTCGTCGTGTCGAGCGTGCACGCGCTCGGGCTCACCCGTGAGGACGAGACGCGCGCCGTGGCCGAGCTGCGTCAGCGCGGGGTGATGGTGAAGGTGCTCTCGCACGGCGACCGCCACCTGCACGACGCGACGATCCCCCACTGAGACGGGGTCGCGCCGGTCGGCGGACCGCCGGCCCGTCTCCCCGGCCCGCGGTCAGGCGCCGACGTAGCGGGCCAGGTGCTCCCCCGTCAGCGTCGAGCGCGCAGCCACGAGGTCGGCAGGCGTCCCCTCGAATACGACGGTGCCGCCGTCGTGCCCCGCGCCCGGGCCGAGGTCGATGATCCAGTCCGCGTGCGCCATGACCGCCTGGTGGTGCTCGATGACGACCACCGTGTTGCCCGCGTCGACGAGGCGGTCGAGCAGATCGAGCAGGTTGTCGACGTCCGCCAGGTGCAGCCCGGTGGTCGGCTCGTCCAGGACGTAGACCGCGCCGCTCTTGGCCATCGAGATCGCCAGCTTGAGCCGCTGTCGCTCGCCGCCGGACAGCGTGTTCAGCGACTGCCCGAGCGTGATGTACCCGAGGCCGACGTCCTTCAGGCGGCCGAGCACCGCGACGGCAGGACCGGTGGTCAGGAAGTCTGCCGCCTCGGCCACCGACATCGCCAGCACCTCGGAGATGTTCCTGCCGTTCAGCGTGTACTCCAGCACGTCGTCGTCGAAGCCCGTCCCCCCGCACAGCTCGCACACGGTCTCGACGGTGGACTGGAAGCCGAGCTCCGTCACGATGACGCCGAGGCCCTTGCAGGCGACGCACGCGCCCTCGGAATTCGCGCTGAACAGCGCCGGCTTGACGCCGTTCGCCTTGGCGAAGGCGGAGCGGACCGCGTCGAGGATGCCCGTGTAGGTCGCCGGGCTGCTGCGCCGGGATCCCTTGATGACGGACTGGTCCACCACGACGACGTCGTCGAAGGCCGGGAGGTTGCCGTGGATCAGCGACGACTTGCCGGAGCCGGCGACCCCCGTCACGACGGTGAGCACGCCGCGCGGGACGTCGACGTCGACCCCGCGTAGGTTGTGCTGCCGCGCGTCGCGGATGGGCATGGCGCCGGCCGCGGACCGGACCGTGGGCTTGAGCTGCGCCCGGTGATCGAGGAAGCGGCCCGTGAGCGTGTCGGACCTCCGCAGTCCGGCCACGTCGCCCTCGTACTGCACGGTGCCGCCGTCCCGGCCCGCGCGCGGGCCGAGGTCCACGACGTGATCGGCGATTTCGATCACCTCGGGCTTGTGCTCGACGACGAGGACGGTGTTCCCCTTGTCGCGCAGCTGCTCCAGCGTCTCGTTCATCCGCTGGATGTCGTGCGGGTGCAGCCCCGCCGTCGGCTCGTCGAAGACGTACGTGATGTCGCTGAGACTCGACCCGAGGTGGCGGATCATCTTCGTGCGCTGGGCCTCGCCGCCCGACAGCGTGCCGCTCGCCCGGTCGAGGGAGAGGTATCCGAGGCCGATGTGGACGAAGGCATCCAGAGTCTGGCTCAACCCCTGCACGAGGGGGGCGACGGACGGGTCCTCGATGGTGCGCACCCACGCCGCGAGGTCGGTGATCTGCATGGCGGCCGCGTCGGCGATGTTCACGCCCGCGATGCGCGACGAGCGCGCGCCCTCGTTCAGGCGGGTGCCCGCGCACGCGGGGCAGGCGACGAACGTCACCGCGCGGTCGACGAAGGCGCGGATGTGCGGCTGCAGCGCGTCGCGGTCCTTCTGCAGCATGCTCTTGGTGATCTTGGGGACGAGACCCTCGTAGGTCATGTTGGTGCTGGCGATCCGCACCTTCGTCTGCTCCTTGTAGAGGAAGTCGTGACGTTCCTGCTCGGTGAAGTCCTGGATGGGCTTGTCGCCGTCGAAGAATCCGGACTCGCTGAAGACGCGGACCATCCACCCGTCGGCGGTGTACCCCGGCACCGAGATCGCGCCCGCGTTGAGCGACAGCGACTTATCGAACAACTGGTCGAGGTCGATGTCGCTGACCTGCCCGAGCCCTTCGCAGTCGGGGCACATGCCGCCGGTGATCTCGAACGACCGGCGCTCCTTCTGTCCCTTGCGCGCGCCGGTCTTGATCACGACGGCGCCCGCGCCGGAGATGGACGGGACGTTGAACGAGAACGCCTGGGACGAGCCGACGTGCGGCTGGCCGATGCGGCTGAAGAGCACCCGCAGCATCGCGTGGACGTCGGTGGCCGTCCCAACCGTCGACCGGGCGTTGGCGGCCATCCGCTCCTGATCGACGCGGATGGTCGCGCTGAGGTTCTCGAGCGCATCCACGTCCGGCCGGGACAGCTGTCCCATGAACTGCTGCACGAACGTCGGGTACGTCTCGTTGATGAGACGCTGCGACTCCGCGGCGATGGTGCCGAAGACGAGCGACGACTTGCCGGAGCCCGAGACGCCCGTGAAGACCGTCAGCCGCCGTTTCGGCACGTCGAGGTCGACGTTCTTCAGGTTGTTCTCGCGGGCGCCGCGGACGCGGATGACGTCGTGCGCGTCGGCAGCGGGATTCTCATCGACCATGCGGGCTCCTCGGGTGGACCGCCCCCAGTGTGGCCCAGGCCCCCGACATCCGCGATGCCCGTTCGCGCAGCGGTCGGCCGCTTCGCGACGTGGGCCCGGCCGTCGGAGCCACGTCCGACCAGCCGTGGCCGCGACCGTCGTGCGGAGATGGCAGGCGACACGCCGCGGCGGGACGTGGCGGAACCGGCGTGTCGCCTCTCACCTCCGCAGCACGGCCCCGCGGCCGGAGACGACGATGCCCCGCACCGGAGGGTGCGGGGCATCGAGGAGAGGAAGGGTCAGCCCTGGGCGCGGCGGTTCGTGCGCGCGTTCCGTGCGGCGCCGACGACCATCCCGGTGGTGGGGCTCCCGGATGCCGTGCGGCCCGAGCCCTGCGACCGGGTCGAGCCGGCGCCGGCGCGCTGTGCGCCACCCGCGCCCTGTCCGCGACCGGCACCCGACCGCTGGCCGCTGCGACCGCCGGCCGCCGTGGCGGCGGGACGCTGACCGGCCGTCTCGCCCGCGGCACCGCCGCCGCGACCACCGCGACGGCGACGGCCGCCGCCCTCGGTCGCGGTTCCGCGCGCGGACGCGTCCGAGGCGCCCTCGCCGCGGGCGGCGCGCTTGCGCTGGGCGTTGGCGCCCTGCGAACGGCCGCCGCCCTGCTGCACGGCGACGACGGGCTCCGGCTTGACGTAGGGGGCGACCTCACCGACGAGCGCGACGACCTCGGGCGAGGTCGGGGTCACGGGGGTCGGCGTCGCCGAGATCTTGGCCTTGCGCAGGATGTCGAGGGTGTCACGGCGCTGCTCGGACAGCATGATCGTCACCACGTCGCCGGCCGAGCCCGCGCGGGCGGTACGGCCGGAGCGGTGCAGGTACGCCTTGTGCTCGACGGGCGGGTCGACGTGGACGACCAACTCGACGCCGTCGACGTGCACGCCGCGGGCGGCGACGTCGGTCGCGACGAGCACCTTGGCGCGGCCGTCGCCGAAGGCGGCGAGGTTGCGGTCGCGCTGCGGCTGCGACAGGTTGCCGTGCAGATCCACGGACGGGATGCCGGCAGCGGTGAGCGACTTGGCCAGCTTCTTCGCCTGGTGCTTGGTGCGCATGAACAGGATGCGACGGGCGGTGCCCGACGCCAGGGTCTGAACAAGCTCCTTCTTGGCATCCGCGTCGACGGGGACGAAGACGTGGTGCGTCATCGCCGCGACGTGGGAGTGCGCCTCGTCGACCGAGTGGAGCACCTCGTTGCGCAGGAATCGCTTGACGAGCTTGTCCACACCGTTGTCGAGCGTCGCCGAGAAGAGCAGGCGCTGACCGTCGGCGGGCGTGCGGGCCAGCAGGCGGGTGACGCCGGGCAGGAAGCCCAGGTCCGCCATGTGGTCGGCCTCGTCCAGCACGGTGATCTCGACGTCGTCGAGGCTCGCGAAGCCCTGGCCGATGAGGTCCTCCAGGCGGCCGGGGCACGCGACGAGGATGTCGACGCCGGCGTTCAGCGCATCGACCTGACGCTTCTGGTTGACGCCGCCGTAGACGGTCGTGGTCGTCAGCGAGAAGGCGTCGGCGAGCGGCTGGATGACCGCGTCGATCTGGTTCGCCAGCTCGCGGGTCGGGGCCAGCACGAGAGCGCGGGGACGACGACCGCGACGACGGTCGGTCTTCGCCGCGAGACGCGCGACGAGGGGGAGCGAGAACGCGAGGGTCTTGCCGGAGCCGGTCTTGCCGCGGCCGAGCACATCGCGCCCGGCGAGCGTGTCGGGAAGGGTGTCGGCCTGGATCGGGAACGGCGCGGGCTTGGCCTGCGCGGTGAGCACGTCGACCAGGGGCGCGGGCACGCCGAGGTCGGTGAAGGTCTGGGACGTCATGAAGTCTCCTGCCGCGCGCGAGGACGCGGCGGTTCGGGATGCCGCGATGCTGCGGCTGCAAGGGCGAAGGCGCCGGGCGGCGCATCCGTTCGCCGTGAAGGTCAAAGGCCCACGCAGAGGGGGCCGGTGCGTTCGACGACGCGAGGAGCGAAAGCTCCGTAGATCAGTCTAACGGGTGGGCGCGGGATTCATTCCCCCGGGGGAGGCACGGCGGCTCAGGCGGCGGCGCGCCAGCACCCGGTGACGTGGTCGTCGACCATCCCCGAGGACTGCATCAGCGCGTACATGGTGGTCGGACCGACGAAGCGGAAGCCGCGGCGCCGCAGCTCCGTGCTCATCGCCGTGGACTCGGGGGTGACGGCCGGCATCTCGGCGAAGGTCGCCGGCGACCGGTGCGCGGCGGGCGCGAAGGACCACAGCAGCCCGTCGAGCTCACCGTCGGCCATGCCCGCGACGATGGCGGCATTGGCGATCACGGCCTCGATCTTTCCGCGGTGGCGGATGATGCCGGCATCCTGGAGCATCCGCTCCACGTCATCGGGACCGAAGGCGGCCACCGTCGCCGGTTCGAAGCCGCCGAAGACCTCGCGGAACCGCGGGCGCTTCCGCAGGATGGTGATCCAGGAGAGCCCGGCCTGGAAGCCCTCGAGGCTCATCTTCTCGAACAGCGGGCGGTCGCCGCGCAGCGTCGTGCCCCACTCCTCGTCGTGGTAGCGCTGGTACTCGGCGTCGTCGCCGGCCCAGGCGCAGCGGGCGGTGCCGTCGGAGCCGATGCGGACGTCGCTCATCCGCCCAGGCTACGGGCCACCCCTCTCCTCCGACGACGGAGCAGGCGGTGCACCGAGAACAGGCCGACGCGCTGGGCATCGGCCTGTTCCGAACGCACCGCCTGTCCTGACGGCGTGGGCGCGCTTACTTCGCGGGCTTCTTCTCCGGGACGGGGGCGGTTCCGGATGCCGCCAGCTCCGCGTAGTAGGAGGCGGCTTCGTTCTGCCGGTCGTCCTCGACCCCGGAGGCGATCGACGCACGGATGTGCTCGGGGCCGTAGCCGAAGGCATCCACGAGGTCCTGCGCGTGCGGACGCAGCCGCGTGCAGAGACGGTCGATGTAGCTGGAGACCGCCGCCGCGCGCTGCGTCGACAGGCGTCCGTGGATGAGGTACCAGGCGAGGTGCTTCTCGATGAGCTGCAGGCCGAAGAGGTCGCGGACCCACGTCAGCACCCGCAGGGTGTCGCGGTCGGTGACGCGGTTGACGGCGTCGGTGAAGGCCTCCCACTGCAGCAGCTCGCCGTGCGCGCGGGCCGCCTCGATGAGCTCGGCCTGGTTCTCGTTGAACAGCGCGGCGGCGTCCTCGCGGGAGAGCTTGGCGGCGGGGCGGAGGCGACCGGCGATGTCGGCGATCATCTGCTGGACGCGGCCGGCGAGGAGCTCGTGCTGCTGCTCGGCGCGGAGTCCGCGCTCGACGGAACGGGCCGTCGAGCCGAAGTCGGAGACCGCCTGGCCCAGCTGGCGCATGCCGGCACCGTGGAAGAGCTTGCCCGCGGTCTGACCGACGGCGAACGCGGCGAGCGCCTTCGCGTCCTTGCCCTTGAACTGGCGGGCGTAGTCGGCGAGCAGGCGCTTGCCGACGAGCTGCAGCAGCACGTTGTTGTCACCCTCGAAGGTCACGAAGATGTCGAGGTCGGCGCGCAGGCCGACAAGGCGGTTCTCGAACAGGAAGCCCTGACCGCCGCAGGCCTCGCGGGCCTCCTGCAGGGTGTCGAGCGCGTGCCAGGTCGACAGCGGCTTGAGCGCCGCCGCGAGGGTCTCGAGGTCCTCGCGGTCCGCGTCGGTGTCGGCCGCGCCGCTGAAGACGCCGTCGAACTTCTGCAGGAACTCGTCGTGCGCGAAGATCTCCGCGTACGTCGTGGCCAGGCGGGGAAGCAGCCGGCGCTGGTGCTTGCCGTAGTCGAGGAGGGTGACCTCGGGCGTGCCGCTGCCGGAGTCGAACTGGCGGCGCTGATTGCCGTAGGTGACGGCGATGGTGAGGCCGATGGCCGAGGCCCAGGCCGCGGCTCCGTCGAGCGAGACGCGACCCTGCACGAGCGTGCCGAGCATCGTGAAGAAACGACGGCCCGGGCTGGCGATCTCGCTCGAGTAGGTGCCGTCCGCGGCGACGTCGCCGTAGCGGTTCAGCAGGTTGGTGCGGGGGACGCGGACGTGGTCGAAGTGGAGCCGGCCGTTGTCGATGCCGTTCAGGCCGCCCTTGAGGCCGTCGTCCTCGCCGCCGATCCCGGGGAGGAAGTTCCCCTCGTCGTCGCGCAACGGCACGTAGAAGCAGTGCACGCCGTGGTTCACGCCGTTGGTGATGAGCTGCGCGAAGACGGTGGCCGCCTTGCCGTGCAGTGCGGCGTTGCCGAGGTAGTCCTTCCAGGCCCCGCGGAACGGGGTGTGGATGACGAACTCCTCGGTCTCGGCGTCGTAGGTGGCGGTGGTGCCGATCGCGGCGACGTCGGAGCCGTGACCGGTCTCGGTCATGGCGAAGGCGCCCGGAATCTCGAGGCTCATGATGCCCGGGAGCCACTTGTCGTGGTGCTCCGCGGTGCCGAGCTGCAGGACGGCGGAGCCGAAGAGCCCCCACTGCACGCCGGACTTGATCTGCAGGCTGGGGTCGGCCGCGACGAGCTCCTCGAACCCGGCGATGTTCGCGCCGTTGTTCTCCTCGCCGCCGAAGCGCTTCGGGAACGCCCGGTGCACCGCCTTCTTCTGCACGAGCAGGTGGAGCTGGCTGAGGGTGCGCTCGCGGTGGTCGTCCATGCCGAGGCGGTCGTCACGCCAGAACGCCGGGTCCTTCAACATCTCGCGCGCCTCGCGGCGCGTGTCGGCCCACGTGCCGAGCAGCAGGTCGGTGACGCGGTCCACGTCGATGCGGGACTCGTGCGCCTCGGCCGCGGAGTGGGCGGCGGTCGGCGCTCCGCCGACGGGGGTACGCGTGCTGGCGGCGGGCGTGGTGGGACGGACGGCGGCGTCGGTCATGAGAACACCTCTCGACGATGCAAAGGGATGCCACCACGGTAGGACTCCCACAACGAGGTGGGGACATTGTGCACGTTGCCCACAAAGACATCGGGGGACGTCATCCGGGGCTGTTGTGGGCTGTCGACATCGCCCACCGGCCACGACGGGTCGGCGCCCGCCGCTGAGTTGGCGCCGGCCGTGGTCAGTGCCGGCCGACCACCGTGAGGATGCCGTCGCCGTACGCCTCGCGCTTCTTCGCGCCGATGCCCGTGATGCCGTCGAGATCGCCCATCGCCGACGGCCGCGCCGCGGCGATGGCCCGCAGGGTCGCGTCGCCGAAGACGATGTACGCCGGAACACCCTGCTCGCGGGCCTGCTCCGCACGCCACGCACGCAGCGCCTCGAACAGGTCGCGGTCGTCCGGGGCGACGTCGTCGGCGCTGGACTTGCGCGCCCGGCCGGCGCCCCCGCCGCCGCCGGTGCGGCCGAGCGCATCGCGGCGCAGCGGCACGGGCGTCTCGCCGCGCAGGACCCCGCCGGACGCCTCGCTCAGCGCGAGGGTCCCGTACTCGCCGCGTGCGACGAGGATGCCGCGGGCGAGGAGCTGACGGATGACGCTCCGCCAGTCCTGGTCCGACAGATCGGCGCCGAGTCCGTAGGTCGTCAGACGGTCGTGGCCCTGCTGCGAGATCCGCTCGGTCTTCGCACCGCGCAGGATGTCGATGAGGTGGCCCGCGCCGAACGCCTGGTTGCGCTCGCGCTGCAGGCGCACGATCGTCGACAGCAGCTTCTGCGCGGCGACGAGACCGTCCCACGTCTCGGGCGGGGTGAGGCACGTGTCGCAGTTGCCGCACGGCTCGGAGGGCTGCCCGAAGTACGCGAGGAGGTTCTGTCGGCGGCATCCCACCGTCTCGCAGAGGGCCAGCATGGCGTCGAGGTGCTGGCCGAGGCGCATCTTGTAGGAGCGGTCGCCGGGCGACTGGTCGATCATGCGGCGCTGCTGCACCACGTCGCCGAGACCGTAGGCCATCCACACCGTCGACGGGTCGCCGTCGCGGCCGGCGCGGCCTGTCTCCTGGTAGTAGCCCTCGACGGACTTGGGCAGGTCGATGTGGGCGACGAAGCGGACATCTGGCTTGTCGATGCCCATGCCGAACGCGATCGTGGCGACCATGACCACGCCGTCGTCGCGGAGGAACCGCGACTGGTTGGCCGCGCGGACGGAGGCGTCAAGCCCAGCGTGGTAGGGCAGGGCGTCGAGCCCCTGGGCGCAGAGGTAGGCGGCCGTCTGCTCGACGCTCTTGCGGCTGAGAGCGTAGACGATGCCCGCCGAGCCCTCGGGCTGGGACTTGATGAACGACACCAGCTGACGCCGCGGGTCGACCTTGGCGTCGATGCGGTACTGGATGTTGGGTCGGTCGAAGCTCGCGACGAAGCCGCGGGCGTCGCGCAGACGGAGGCGCTCGACGATCTCCTGGGCGGTGGCCGGCGTGGCCGTGGCGGTGAGGGCCATGCGGGGCACGTCGGGGAAGCGGTCGGCGAGGTCGCCCAGAGCGAGGTAGTCGGGCCGGAAGTCGTGGCCCCACTGCGACACGCAGTGCGCCTCGTCGATCGCGATGACGCTCAGGCGTCCGCGCGAGAGCAGGCCGAGGGTCTGCGCGCCGTTCAGGCGCTCGGGAGCGACGTAGAGCAGGTCGAGGTCGCCCGACAGGAACGCCTGCTCCACCGCCTGACGCTCGGCCGGCGCCTGCGTCGAGTTCAGGTACGCGGCGCGGACGCCGTTCGCGACGAGCGCGTCGACCTGGTCGTGCATGAGGGCGATGAGCGGGCTGACGACCAGTCCCGTGCCGGGACGGACGAGGGCGGGCACCTGGTAGGTGACGCTCTTGCCGCCACCGGTGGGCATGAGCACGACCGCGTCGCCGCCGTCGACGACGTGCTGGACGATGTCGGCCTGATCGCCGCGGAACGCGTCGTACCCGTAGACCTCCCGCAGGACGTCGCGCGGCTCGCGCCCGGTGAAGTCGCGCGCCGACGGCAGGGTCTTCGCCGTGCCGGTCGCGACCGCAGCGCGGGCGAAGGGGGAGGCCGTGGCATCCATCGGGGGAGGCGGCGCGTCGGGATCCTCGGGCGGGGCGAACAGATCGGGGTCCCAGTCGGCTCCCGCATAGGGGTCGTCGTAGACGCCGTACGGCTCAGGGGGAGCGTCGACGTACGGCTCGGGTGCGGCGCCGGGGAATGTCACCCGTCCACGGTAACCCGGGTCGCCGACACGGAAGCGGCCCCATGTCCCCCGGGCGCACAGCTCGGGCCTGGGGAGGAGAGGTCGTCGCGCGCCGAGCCGCGCACGGTCGCGGTGCCCGACACGGTGTAACGGCCGCGAAACACCCGAGCCAGTGTTCGTGTAATCAACATCTCGTATGTTTCGAACCAGCGCGCATCGATCTCCTGGTGCCGCCCCCACCCGATGAAGCACCACCGGCTCTCTGGAGACACAGCGATGACGTTCCTCACCTCTCGACGCGCACAGCGCGTCGTCGCGGCCCTCGCCGGGGTCGCGCTCTCCGCTCTGACCCTCACCGCCTGCGGCGGCGGCGCCGCCTCGACCGGCGACTCCACCGAGTCCTCGGCGGACGGCTACGGCGAGCTCACCCTCCAGCTCAGCTGGATCCTCAACGAGGAGTTCGCGGGCGAGTACTTCGCCGACACCAAGGGCTACTTCACCGACGCCGGCTTCTCGGGCGTCAACCTGGTGCCCGGCCCGTCGACCGGTGTCGCCGAGCTGCTCTCGGGCAGCGCCGACGCGGCTCTCACCGACGCCGTCTCCACCGGAGCAGCCATCGCGTCCGAGGGTGCGCCGATCAAGATCATCGGCACGACCTTCCAGCGCAACCCGTTCACCATCCTCTCGCTCGAGGACGGCGGCAACATCGCGACGGTCGACGACCTCAAGGGCAAGCGCATCGGCATCCAGGACTCGAACACCTCGCTGTTCAACGCCTTCCTGGCCGCCAACGACATCGACCCGAGCGAGATGACCATCGTTCCGGTGCAGTACGACCCGGCGCCGCTGGTCAACGGCGAGGTCGACGGCTTCATGGCGTTCCTGACGAACGAGGCCGTCACCGTCGCCGCCCAGGGCCTGGCGACCACCAACCTGCCCTTCGCCGACAACGGTCTGCCGTTCATGGCCGAGGCCGTCGTCGTGACGGACGAGTCCATCGCCAACGACCGCGAGAAGCTCAAGGCGCTGCTGACGGCCGAGATCCGCGGCTGGACCGACGCGCTGAACGACCCCGAGGAGGGCTCGCGCCTGGCCGTCGAGGAGTACGGCGCCGACCTCGACCTGAACCCCGAGAACTCGCTCGCCGGCGCCATCGCCCAGAACGAGCTCGTCGTCTCCGACGAGACCGAGGAGAACGGCCTGTTCACCATCAGCGACGACCTGCAGCAGGCGACGCTGGAGAGCCTCGCCGACGCCGGCATCACGCTCGAGGCGTCGCAGCTGTTCGACCTCAGCCTCCTGCAGGAGGTCTACGAGGAGAACCCCGACCTGAAGAACTACGCGGGCTGACACTCCGCGGGAAGAAGCCATCGTGACCGATACGGCTCTCCAGACCGGTGCCCAGGGCAACACCCTGGGCACCGGCCTCCAGATCACCGACCTGAACAAGGTCTTCAGCGTGGGACGCAAGAGCGTCGTGGCGCTGCAAGACGCGAACCTCCACACCGAGCAGGGCACGTTCCTCGCCCTGCTCGGCCCGTCCGGATGCGGCAAGTCCACGATCCTGCGCATCCTGGCCGGACTCGAGGACCCGACGAGCGGGACGACCCGTGTCGACGGGAAGAGCCCGAAGGAGCTGCGTCGCGGCAACGAGCTGGGCATCGCGTTCCAGGACTCCGCGCTGCTGCCGTGGCGCAGTGTGCAGTCGAACATCCAGCTGCCGTTCGAGGTCGCCGGCACTCCCGTCGACAAGGCCTACGTCGCCGAGATGATCGACCTCGTGGGGCTGAGGGGGTTCGAGAAGGCGAAGCCCGCCCAGCTGTCCGGCGGCATGCGTCAGCGCGTGTCGATCGCGCGCTCGCTCATCATGAAGCCGTCCGTCCTGTTGTTCGACGAGCCGTTCGGCGCCCTCGACGACATGACGCGGCAGAAGCTCAACCTGGAGCTCCTGCGCATCTGGACGGAGAAGCCGGCGACGACCCTGCTGGTCACGCACGGCATCTCGGAGGCCATCTTCCTCTCCGATCAGGTCGCGGTCATGAGCCCCCGTCCCGGGCGGATCAAGGAGGTCATGCACATCGACCTCCCCCGCCCGCGGACGCCCGAGATGATGCGGACTCCCGAGTTCCACGCCTACGTCGACCAGGCCTCCGAACTGCTCTTCGGCGTCGGAGGCGCCGCGGCCGATGACCACTGACGCCGCCAAGAGCCGCACCATCCAGTGGGAGGACGTGCGCCTGCCGGCGTGGGCCTCGGGCCTCATCGGCGGGCTCGCGATCCTCCTGCTGTGGTGGATCCTCGCCGCGACGGTGTTCTCCAACGTCGGTCCCGGCGGTGTGCAGGCCATCCCGACGCCACTGCAGGTCGTCCTCGAGTTCGGCGCGACGGGGTGGGACTTCTACGTCCGCAACTTCAGCGTGACGCTCGCGGAGGCCGGCTTCGGCTACCTCTGGGGCAACGGCCTCGCCCTCCTGCTGTCCGCGCTCGTCCTCATCGTCCCGCGCCTCGAGGGCGTCGTCATGCAGATCGCGATCATCACGTACTGCATCCCGATCGTCGCGCTGGGGCTGCTCCTGATCGTCATCGTGCCGCTCCCCCAGCCCGGCCAGCCGTCGACGACGGCGGTCTTCCTCGCCGCCCTCAGCTGCTTCTTCACGACCGTCGTCGGCGCCCTCCTCGGCCTGAAGGCCGCGGATCGGGCGAGTCTGGACGTCATCACCGTCTACGGCGGCTCCCGGCTGACCCAGCTGCGCAAGGTCCGTCTGATCGCCGCGCTGCCCGCGATCCTCAACGCGCTGCAGGTCGCCGTGCCCGCCGCCTTCCTCGGCGCCGTGCTCGGCGAGTTCTTCGGCAAGATCTCCGTCGGCGTGGGTCCCGCGATGATCGCCGCGCAGCAGGCGCTCAACGCGCCCCGCGTGTGGGACATCGCCCTCGTGTCCGGCGCCGTCGCCCTGGCCGGCTACGGCCTGCTGGGCCTGGTCTCGCGGGCCGTCGCGCCCTGGGCGAAGGGAACGAACCGATGACCGGTGTGCTGCAGGGCAAGACGGCCGGCACTGCGCCGGCGGTGACGGCCCCGCGATCCGATCTGTCCGCCGACATCCGTCGCGAGGCGCGACGGGCGACCCTGCGGGCGCTGGGTCGCAGCCTGCTCACCTTCGTCCTGACGATCGTGGCCGTCCTGATCCTCTGGGTGGGCGCCCTCACAATCTTCGGCATCTCGCCGTACGTCGGCAAGGGACCGCTCGACGTGTGGAACTTCTTGTTCACCGTGCCGGCCGCCGCGACCAACCGGTCGCAGCTCTTCGGCCTGCTCGGGACCACCATCGGCCATTCCGTCGTCGGCTTCGGCGCGGGGCTCTTCGTCGCCCTCGTCGTCGCCCTCGTGTTCCAGCTCAGCAAGGGCGTCGAGCACGCCCTCATGCCCCTCGCGATGCTGCTGCGCTCGGTGCCGCTGGTTGCGATGGCACCCGTGATCATCCTCATCTTCGGCCGCGACTTCGCGACCGTCGCCGTCATCGGCGGCATCGTCGTGCTCTTCCCGGCGCTGGTCAACATCGTGTTCGGCCTGAAGGCCGCCTCGCCGCAGATGAACGACCTCGTCACCGTCTACGGCGGTGGCGCCTGGACCCGTCTGCGCAAGGTCGCCCTGCCGAACTCCCTGCCGGAGTTCTTCGCGGCGGTCCGCATCTCGGTGCCCGGCGCCATCACCGGGGCCCTGCTGGCCGAGTGGCTCGCGACCGGCGGCGGGATCGGCGGATCGTTCGGCGGCTTCATCGCCGGCGCGCAGTTCTCCGCCGTCTGGACGGCCGTCGTCCTCGTCACGGGCACGGCGCTGCTGTTCTACAACGTCGTCCAGATCCTCGAGTCCGTCGTGCTGACGCGCATGGGGATGGCCTCGCGTACCTGACGCGCCTCTCGCACCGCTCTCGCACCCCGCCCGCCCGACGGGGTGGCGCCCGCCCTCGCCCGGAAGAAGCCCCATGACCGACATCACCGCTTTCGCCTTCGGCCTGCCCAAGGCCGAACTGCACCTGCACCTCGAGGGGACGCTCGAGCCCGAGCTGAAGTTCGCGCTCGCCGCACGCAACGGCATCCAGCTCGCGGAGAAGACGGTGGAGGAGGTGAAGGCGACCTACGACTTCACCGACCTGACGAGCTTCCTCGCGGTGTACTACCCGGCGATGCAGGTGCTGCAGACCGCGGAGGACTTCCACGACCTGGCATGGGCGTACCTGCAGAAGGCGCGGGAGCAGGGCGTGGTCCACGTCGAGATGTTCTTCGATCCACAGGCCCACACCAGCCGGGGCGTGCCGTTCGAGGCCGTCATCACCGGGTACCGCCGCGCGGCGGTCCGCGCCTCGTCGGAGCTGGGCGTCTCGGCCGAGCTCATCCTCTGCTTCCTCCGCGACTTCTCGGCCGAGGACGCCATGGCCACGCTCGAGGCGGCGCTGCCCTACAAGGAGTGGATCATCGGCGTCGGGCTGGACTCGGACGAGCGGGACAACCCGCCGGCCAAGTTCGCCGACGTCTTCGCCCGGGCGAAGTCCGAGGGCTTCCTGCTGACGATGCACTGCGACATCGACCAGATCGGGTCGATCGACAACATCCGCGCCGTCATCGAGGACATCGGCGTCGACCGCATCG
>VGAV01000017.1 GCA_016870695.1 Actinomycetota bacterium
GTCGCGCAGGCGGCGGCCCGGCACACCCGGGTGGTGCGGGACGAAGAGGGCGATGCAGACGGTCGCGAGGAGGAAGATGCCGGTGACCACGGCGAACGCCGCGCGCCACCCGACCTGCTGGCCGAGGAAGGTGCCGATCGGGACGCCGACGACGTTCGCGATCGTCAGGCCCGTGAGCACGAACGCCACGCCCTTCGCGCGGTTGCCTGGGCCGAGCGCGTCGGCGGCGACGAGGGCACCGATGCCGAAGTACGCGCCGTGAGGGAGGCCGGCGAGGAACCGGGATGCCGCCACCAGCTCGAACGTCGGGGCCACCACCGTCAGCAGGGTGAAGAACGTCAGGGCGGCGGCGAGCACGATCATCACCCGGTGCCGCGGGAAGCGGGCGACGGAGCCGGCGATCGTGGGGGCGCCGACGACCACGCCGAGGGCGTAGAGCGAGATGAGCCAGCCGGCCTGCGCGATCGCCTCGTCGGGCGAGGCGGCCCAGGCGGCCGGGGTGAGGTCGCGGGCGATGTTGGGCAGCAGGCCCATCACCACGAACTCTGTCATGCCGATGCCGAAGCTGCCGATGGCGAGGGAGAGGAGCGCCCTCGTCGCCGCCCCCCTCGAGGTCGTCGAGGAGGTCATGCCTCCGATGCTATGCCCCGCGCGACGCTCGTGTCGAATCGATTCGGAACGGCGATGCCCTCACGTGCGCAGATCGATCCGGACCCGCGGAGCGGAACGCGCGGCGCGGTGCGCCGGACGTCAGGACCGGGCGTCGAGAGCGCGCTCGAGGCGCTCGATCTTGCCGTCGATCTCGCCGGTGCGCCCCGGGCGGATGTCGGCCTTGAGCACGAGAGAGACCCGCGAGCCGTACGGCAGGACCGCGTCGGTGGCGCGCTTGACGACGTCCATGACCTCGTCCCACTCCCCCTCGATCTCGGTGAACATCGACGACGTGCGGTGCGGCAGTCCGGACGCGCGCACGACGGCGACGGCCGCGGCGACGGCATCGTGCACCGAGCCGTCGGGGGTCTCAGCGGAGGCGGGACCGACGCCCGAGGGGGCGACCGAGAAGGCGATGAGCATGCGTCGAGGCTACCGGCGCGCGCCGACGAGCGGCAGGCGTCTCCCGCGTGCGAGCCGCCGGCGTCGGACGGGGATGGATGCCACCGGGGTGGCATCCGTCGTCCTCACACGCTCGATGCCGCGGGCACCCGCTCGCCGGTCAGCAGCTCGCGCACGCCGCGCGGGCGCGCGACACGACCTACCGGGACGCGGACCAGCCGCACCACCGCCCACACGAACAACCAGATCGCGAGGACGTTGCGCAGCTCGAGCAGCAGAACCGGGCCGAGGTACGGCCGGGTCGCCATGAGGCCGTCGTACCAGAGCGGGTAGACCAGCTGCGTGACGCCGGCGATCGCGAGGGTGAGCAGCGCGGGCCCGAACCACCGGCGCCGGTCCAGGACGAGGCCGACGACGATGGGGGCGAAGATCCACACGTAGTACTGCGGCGATCCCACCTTGTTGAGGACGATGAACGCGGTGACGAGCACGAGCGACAGCGGCGGGAACAGCGTCGCGAACGTCGCCCCGCGCCACATCTTGACCGCGCCGACCGCCGCGGCACCGGCGATGGCGGCGAGGAGCAGCGGCGTCATGAAGACGATGAGCGGGTCGACCTGCGGCCCGGTCACCTGGAAGGTCAGCACGTCCGGGTCGTAGTAGACCCAGGCCTCGGGCACGTCGAGGGCGGCGAGGATCATGTAGACCCCGGCGACGGGCGCCTCCATCTGGATGCCGCGGCTCGTCTGATCGCCGACGAAGCCGAACACGTGGCTCGCTCCTCCCAGCAGGGCGACGAGCAGGATCGTCCCGCCCGAGACGGCGACCGCGCCCCAGACGAGGGACAGACGGCGACGGGCAGCGACGAGACCGGCGGCGAGGATGGCGGCGGGCCACACCTTCATCCACACCGCGGCGGAGAGCAGCACGGAGGCCACAAAGGGCCGCCGGACGAGCCACAGGCTGCCCGCGATGGCGAGGGGGACGGTGAAGCCGTCGATGCGATAGATCCCCACCGGGCCCATCAGGAGGATGGCGGCGAGCCAGAACGCCGCGGCGGTGACGCGGCCGCGCGACCGGCCGCGTCCGAGGAGCAGGGCGAAGGCGCCGGCGTTGGCCAGCGAGACGGTGATGGCCCACGCGGGGGTGTAGGACACGGCCCACGCGAACGCCCAGGCGACGGCCATGGGGATGAGCGCCAGCTGCGGGTAGATCCAGCCCTGCGTCACGCCGGGCAGCTCCCACGAGCCGGAGAGGGTGCAGGCGGCGGGATCGGCCGCACCGAAGAGGGCGCAGCGCGACCACGGTTCGTAGACGAGGTACACGTCTCCCATGGGCGCGTTCGGCTGCTGATAGCCCAGGACGCCCACGACCACGTGCACGACGACGAACGCGATCCAGAGAACGACAGCCCACGGCACCGTCACATCCTAGGGGTCGCCTCATCCCGGTCTCCTGAACGAGGGATGCCGCCGGCTCGCGCCTCTTCCCCCTCGATGAGCGCGATCTGCGCTGGGAAACGCGGGGTGCGCGCGTTTATGAGTGCGAATCGCGTTCATCGGCGCAAGCGGCGTGGCGCGGCGACGGGGGCGGAGGTCGAGCGGGCAGCGAGGGCGGGACGTCAGACGGCGAGCGCGCGGCGACGGGGGCGGAGGTCGAGCGGGCAGCGAGGGCGGGACGTCAGACGGCGAGCGCGGCCGCGACGGCGGCGCTCAGTCCCTCGGCGACGTCCAGCGCGGTGATCGGACCGCCGGCGGCCCCGTGCCGCGCGGCCGCCGTCGACCCGGCCGTGCCGTGCAGCCACGCAGCGGCCGCCGCCGCGTCGGCGAGATCGTCGAGGGCCGTGCGCCCGGCCGCGACCGCACCGGCGAGGACCGCGCCGAGCGCGCCGCCGAGGACGTCCCCGGTCCCGGCGGTCGCGAGCCACGGCGTGCCGCTGGTGACCCGCCGGACGACGCCGTCCGGGGTGGCGACGAGCGTCGCCGCCCCCTTCAGCAGCACGACCCCGTCGATGGCGATGGCCGTCTCCCGGGCGGCCGCGGCCCGGCCGTCGTCGTCGGCGTCGGCCGCCACCGGATCCAGGTCCAGGGCCTCGCGCAGCCGGTCCAGCTCGCGCGCGTGAGGGGTCACGATCACGGGCGCCCCGGACCCGGGCACGAGGTCCAGCGCACCGGCGTCGACGACGACCGGCAGCTCCCCCGAGAGCACCGCGCGCAGCGCCGCAGTCTCATCGGCGGAGCGGGAGGCGGCATCCATCCCGGATCCGATCACCCAGGCCTGCACGCGCCCGTCGGCCGTGACGGTCTCGGGTCGACGCTGCATCACGAGGTCCTGCGCGCGCTGCGGGCCGAGGTAGCGGACCATCCCCGTGCCCGCGCGCCACGCGGCCTCGACACCCAGGACGGCGGCCCCCGGGTAGCGTGCCGATCCGGTGCGCATGCCCACCACCCCGCGGGAATACTTGTCATCGCGGGCCGTTGGCCTCCGAAGTGCGCGCGCCGTCTCGCGTGCGGTCCAGTCCGTCGCCGTCATGGCGCCACCCTAGGAGAAAGGGTCCCCCGTGAGCAGCCTCTTCACGCCCCTCGCGATCCGCGGTATCGAGATGCGCAACCGCCTGTGGGTCTCGCCGATGTGCCAGTACAGCGCCGTCGACGGGGTCCCCAATGACTGGCACCACGTGCACCTGGCCCAGTTCGCCGCCGGCGGGGCAGGACTCGTCGTCGCCGAGGCCACCGCGGTCTCCCCCGAGGGCCGCATCTCCCCCGAGGACGTCGGCCTGTGGAACGACGCCCAGCTCGAGGCGTGGCGGCCCGTCATCGCCGCCGTCCGTGCGCGCGGCGCGGTCGCGGGCGTGCAGCTCGGCCACGCGGGACGCAAGGCCTCGACCACCTCTCCCCTGACTGGCGGGCGCGGGACCGTCGCGCCGGCCGACGGCGGGTGGCAGACGGTCGCCCCCTCCGCCGTCGCCTACGACCGCTTCGCCGAGCCGGTCGCCCTCGACGCGGAGGGCATCGAGAAGGTGGTGCGCGACTTCACGGAGGCGGCCCGCCGCGCCGTGGCGGCCGGTTTCGAGGTGCTCGAGCTGCACGCCGCCCACGGCTACCTGCTGCACCAGTTCCTCTCCCCGCTGACCAACCTCCGCGACGACGAGTACGGCGGGTCGTTCGAGAACCGCGTACGCCTGCTCGTGCGGGTGACGGAGGCCGTGCGCGCGGCCGCTCCGGATGCCGCGGTGTTCGTGCGCTTCTCCGCCACCGACGCCGCGGAGGGCGGCTGGGACGTCGCCGACACCGTCGCCGCCGCCCGCCTCGTCGCGGACGCGGGGGCCGACCTGATCGACGTGTCGAGCGGCGGGCTCGTGCCCCATCAGCGCATCACCACGGGCCCGGGCTACCAGGTCGAGTACGCGGCGACCGTCCGCCGCGAGACCGGTCTGCTCGTCAGCGCCGTCGGCATGATCGACGACCCGGCCCTCGCCGAGAAGGTGGTCGCCGACGAGCGGGCCGACGCCGTCATGTCCGGCCGCGAGTGGCTGCGCGACCCTCACTTCGGCCTGCGCGCCGCCGCCGCCCTCGGCGCCGACGTGCCGTGGCCGGCGCAGTACACTCGCGCCGCCCGCTGACCGGCGGGCGCTCCGACGCCGAGAAACGCCCGCTGCACCGAGAAACGCCCGCACCCGGCGTTTCCGGGTGCAGCGGGCGTTTCTCACGAACCCCCGCGGGCGCACGCCGAGGACACCGGATGCCGCGGGGCAGAGACCCGCGGCATCCGGTGTCGGGACGGTCAGGCGTAGCGGCGGCGGGCGGTGGCGTCCTGCACCTCGCCGACGAGCTCCTCGATGACGTCCTCGAGGAACAGCACCGCGGTGACGTCGCCGCGCTCGTCGCGCACCTGCGCGAGGTGCCGGCCGGCGCGACGCATGAGCCCGAGGGCGTCCTCGAGGTCGGTGGTCTCGAGCACGGGGACCATGTGGTGGATGCGCTTGGCCGGAATGGGCCGCGCCAGGTCCGCCGGGGTGTCCGCGTCGTCGGCCACGCGCAGGACGTCCTTGAGGTGGACGTACCCGGTCGGGGCGCCGCTCTCGTCGACGATCACGTAGCGCGAGTAGCCGTGCCGAGCGACGGCGCGCTCGATCTCGTCCACGTTGGTCGTCGCCGGCAGCGTCACGAGGTCGGCCATCGGCACGGCGATGTCTGCGGCCTTCTTCTCGGTGAACTCCACGACCGCGGTGACCGTGCCGGCGCTGTCGTCGAGCACGCCCTCCAGGCGCGACTGGTTGACGATGGTCGCGACCTCGTCGAGCGTGAAGGTGGAGGCGGCCTCGTCCTTCGGCTCGACCCGGAAGAGCCGGACGACGTGGTTGGCGATCCAGTTGAGCGCGACGATGACGGGGTAGAACGCCTTCGACACTGCGACCAGCGGCGGCGCCAGCATGAGCACCGCCCGGTCGGGCAGCGAGAACGCGAGGTTCTTCGGCACCATCTCGCCGAACACCACGTGCAGGTACGACACGATGAGGAGCGCGACGACGAACGCCGCGACGTCCACGGCGGCTGCCGGCAGCCCGGTCAGCTCCATCGGCACCGCGAGCAGGTGGTGGATCGCGGGCTCCGACACGTTCAGGATCAGCAGCGAGCAGATCGTGATGCCGAGCTGGCACGTGGCCAGCATGAGCGTCGCGTGCTCCATCGCGTAGAGCGCCGTCTTGGCGGAACGGGAGCCGCGGTCGGCGAGAGGCTCGACCTGCGACCTCCGCGCGGAGATGACGGCGAACTCGGCGCCGACGAAGAAGGCGTTGGCGACGAGCAGCACCACGAGCCATGCGAGTCCGGCCCAGTCGCTCATCGCTGGTCACCGCCCTTCGCCGCGCGGACGAGGTCGTCCACGTCCTCCTCCACGGGCGTCGGCGTGAACTGCACGCGGTCGACGCGGCGCCCGTCCATGCGGTGGACCGTCAGCGTCCCGCCGTCGATGTCCACGCGGTCCCCGACGGCGGGGATCCGCTCGAGCTGCGCCATGACGAATCCTCCGACGGTGTCGTAGACCTCCCCCTCGGGCACGACCACGCCCGCGCGGTCCAACGCCTCGTCGGGCCGCAGGTCGCCGGGGAAGGTGAGCGACTGCGCCGACCGCACCACGCCCGCCCGCGACCGGTCGTGCTCGTCGAGCACCTCGCCGACGATCTCCTCCACGAGGTCCTCGAGCGTGACCACGCCGGCCGTCCCGCCATACTCGTCGACGACGATCGCCATCTGATAGCCGCGGGACCGGAGCTCCTCCACGAGCGCGTCGAGGTGCACGGTCTCGGGTACGCGCAGCGGCTCGGTGGCGAGGGCCGCGGCGGGCACCTCGCCGCGGCGCTCGCGCGGCACGCCGATCGCGGCCTTCAGGTGCACGACGCCGACGATGTCGTCCATGGACTCGCCGTACACCGGGAAGCGGCTGTGCCCCGTGCGCCGGGCGAGCTGCACGACGTCGTCGGCCGGGTCGCCTGCGGCGAGCGCATGCACGCTCGGACGCGGGGTCATCACGTCGGCCGCGCTGAGACGCGCGAAGGTGAGGCTGCGGTCCAGCAGCGACGCGGTGTCCTTCTCGAGCATGCCGGCGCTGGCGGAGCGCCGCACGAGGCTCGACAGCTCCTCCGCCGTGCGCGCGCCGGACAGCTCCTCCTTCGGCTCCACCCCCATGGCCCGCAGCACGCCGTTGGCGCTGCCGTTCAGGACCATGATCGCGGGGCGGAACACCGTCGTGAAGGCGACCTGGAAGGGCATGACGAGCTTGGCCGTCTGCCGCGGGATCGCGAGCGCGAAGTTCTTCGGGACGAGCTCGCCGAGGATCATCGACAGCACCGTCGCGAACGCGATGCCGATGAACGCCGCGAGCGGCACGACGAGCCCCTCGGGCAGCCCGGCGGCGAGGAACACCGGACGCAGGAGGTTCGAGATCGCCGGCTCCATCGTGTAACCGGTGAGCAGGGTCGTCAGCGTGATGCCCAGCTGCGCGCTCGACAGGTGCGTCGACGTGATGCGCAGCGCGTCGATCGTCAAGGACAGACGGGACTCGCCGGCGGCCCGACGGGACTCGAGGTCGGCGCGGTCCAGGTTGACCAGCGCGAACTCGCTCGCGACGAACAGACCTGTTCCGACGGTGAGAAGCAGCCCCACGCCCAGCATGACGTAATCCATCAGGCATCACCTCCGCTCGGCGCGGAGGCGGGTCGTCGGGGCCTGGGTCTACAACTGGGAGGGTCGTCCATCGTGAGGGCAATTCTAGGGCAGGGGCCCGACATCGGTCCCGCCCGTCAGGATGGATCCATGGATGCCACCGTCCCGGCGCCCGCGCGGGCCGCTCTCGCCGAGCGGGCCGTGCTGTCACGGTACCTGCACCGCTTCGGACCCGTGGCCTGGGCGCACGCCTCCCCCGGGTCGCGGACGTGGCACTACTGGTGGCACGCGCACCTCGTCCACGTCCTCGCCGACACGGAGCGACGTGCGCCCGACCGCCGGCGCCGCGCCGTCCTCGCCGCGGTCGTCCGCGGTGTGGGCCTGCGCACGGGACTGACCTGGATCACCCCCTACTACGACGACATCGCGTGGATGGGTCTCGCCCTCGACGCCGCCGGCGGGCACCGGTGGCCGCGGCGTCGCATCGCCCGTCGACTGGCCCGGGCCGTCGATCCCCGGACCGGGGTCCTGCCATGGCGGGTCGGCAGCACGCTCTTCAACGCCCCGGCCAACGCGCCCGGCGGACTCGTGCTCGTCGCGCACGGGCGGAGGGATGCCGCGAAGCGGTTCGCCGACTGGATGGCATCCGTCCTCCACGACGACGACACGGGACTCGTCAGGGACGGCCGCGAGGACGGGCGCGTGCGTCCGGACCTGTGGACCTACAACCAGGGCGCGGTCATCGGACTCGAGCTCGCACTGGCCCGGGCGAATCCCGTCGGCGCCGCGCACGAGGACCGGGCACGGGCGCTGGTGCGCGCCGTCGACGCCTGGTGCGCCCCGCAGGACGGGCTGTTCCCCGCGGCGGGCGGCGGGGACGGCGGACTGTTCGCCGGCATCCTCGCGCGCTACCTCGCCGAGGCCGCCGTGCGAGTGAGCGGACCGGAGGGCGCGACGGCGCGCCGACTGGTCGAGCGCAACGCCGACGCGATCTGGGCGACGGCGGTGGACGGTCTGTTCTCCGCCGACCCGCGGCGCCCGGCGCGGCCCGGGGGCGACGACCTCGACCTGTCCGTTCAGCTCGGGGCGTGGATCACCCTCGAGGCCGCGGCCGCGATCGCCCCGCGTCCCTGAGCCCGGCGGCATCCCTCCGCCCGGGCGAGGCCGTCACCAGCTGACGGGCAGCGCCTTGCCCTCCTCGTACCCGGCGGCCGACTGCAGTCCCACCCGGGCGCGCTCGTGGAACTCGGCCACGCTCGCCGCCCCCGCATAGGTGAAGGAGGAGCGCACGCCGGAGGTGATCATGTCGAGCAGATCCTCCAGGCCGGGCCGCTGCGGGTCGAGGTAGATGCGCGACGACGAGATGCCCTCCGCGAACAGCTCCTTGCGGGCCCGCTCGTACGGGTCGAGGCGTCCGAAGCGCCCCTGCACCGCCTTGGTGGAGGCCATGCCCCACGACTCCTTGTAGATGCGGCCGTCCGCATCCGCCTGCAGCTCCCCCGGCGCCTCGATCGTTCCGGCGAACCACGAGCCGATCATGACGGAGGCGGCGCCGGCCGCCAGGGCCAGCGCGACGTCGCGCGGGTAGCGGACCCCGCCGTCGGCCCAGACGTGGGCGCCCACGGCGTGCGCGGCGTCGGCGGTCTCGAGCACGGCCGAGAACTGCGGACGGCCGACCGCCGTCATCATGCGCGTGGTGCACATGGCGCCGGGGCCGACGCCCACCTTGAGGATGGACGCGCCGGCGTCGGTGAGGTCGCGCACGCCCTCGGCGGTCACGATGTTCCCGGCGGCGATCGGGATGCCGAGATCGAGCGCGGCCACCTCGCGCAGGGCGCGCAGCATCTGCTCCTGGTGACCGTGCGCCGTGTCGACGACGAGGACGTCCACGCCCGCCGCGGCGAGCGCGCGGGCCTTCTCGGCGACGTCGCCGTTCACGCCGACCGCGGCGGCCACGACGAGGCGGCCGTCGGCGTCGACGGCGGGGCGGTACAGAGTCGTCCGCAGCGCGCTGCGCCGCGAGAGCATGCCGACGACGCGCCCGTGCCGGACCACGCAGACGAGGTCCGTCTCGGCGGCGACGAGAAGGTCGAAGGCGTGACGGGCGTCGGTGACGTCGTCCGCGTCGATCGAGACCGGCCGTGCGCGGACGAGGTCCCCGAGCTGCGCGTCCGGGAGGGCGGTGGCGAGCCGGGTCGCAGGCACGATGCCGACGACGTCGTCCAGCGACAGCGTCTCCGCACCCGGATCGGCCACGAGGATGCCGTGACCTTCCGTCGGCGGCAGCACCTTCGCCGCCTCCGCGGCGGTGGCGTGCGGCGGCAGGACCAGGGGGCTGTCCCACGGCACCGGCTGCGACTTCACCCAGCGGATGGCGGCGTCCAGCTCCTGCAGCGGCATGTCCTGCGGCAGGACGCCCAGTCCGCCTCGGCGCGCCAGCGTCGCGGCGAGCCGCGTCCCGGTCACCGAGTTCATGTTCGAGGAGACGAGCGGGATGGTGGCCCCGCTGCCGTCTCCGGGAGCGAGATCCACGTCCAGACGGCTGCGCACGTCCGAGTGCCGGGGCACCAGGAAGACGTCGGAATACGTGAGATCGACCTCGGGTGACGCGCCGTAGAACTCCATGGCATCCACCTCACCACATCAGGGGAATGTAAAGACCCGGAAGGCGGGCGGGAACCTCGGCTAGGCTGAAGTATCGCGCGCAACGTCGACGACTTCCTGCCGACGGATGCGCGCATCCACAGGAATCTTCATCGAGGAAAGCAGGCGATCGACTGTGTCGAGCCAGGTGACGGGCGTCGGTACTTCGAGCGAGGGCGAGTTCGGCGCGAACGAGTGGCTCGTAGACGAGCTCTACGAACAGTTCAAGGCCGACAAGCACTCCGTGGACAAGGCCTGGTGGCCGATTCTGGAGGCGTACCACCCGGTCGTCGACGGAACCGCCGCCGCCCCGCCGTCCGCGAAAGCTCCCACCGAGCCGAAGCCGGTGACGGCACCGATCCCCGTGGTGGGCCAGGCGCCGGTGGCGCGCACCACCGCGAAGCCCGCCGCTCCGCAGCCGATCCCCGCGCAGGCGCCCGCGTCGGCGCCGTCCGCCGCGAGCGAGAGCACCGAGGAGGACCGGGTCACCGTCCTCAAGGGAATGCCGAAGGCGCTCGCTTCCAACATGGACGAGTCGCTGACGGTCCCCACCGCCACGAGCGTGCGCACCGTGCCCGCGAAGCTGATGATCGACAACCGCATCGTCATCAACAACCACATGTCCCGCACGCGCGGCGGCAAGGTGAGCTTCACGCACCTTATCGGGTGGGCGCTGATCCAGGCGCTCAAGGAGTTCCCGAGCCAGAACGTGTATTACGCGGAGATCGACGGCAAGCCGGCCGTCGTCGCCCCCGCGCACGTGAACCTGGGTATCGCGATCGACCTGCCCAAGCCCGACGGCACCCGCGCGCTCATGGTGCCCAGCATCAAGCGCGCCGACACCCTCACCTTCAGCGAGTTCCTCGCGTCGTACGAGGACCTCGTGCGCCGCGCCCGCAACAATAAGCTGACCGCGGCCGACTTCCAGGGCACCACCGTCTCGCTCACCAACCCGGGCGGCATCGGCACGGTCCACTCGGTCCCGCGCCTCATGCGCGGCCAGGGCTGCATCGTCGGCGCCGGCGCGCTCGAGTACCCCGCCGAGTTCCAGGGCGCGAGCGAGAAGACGCTCAACGAGATGGCGATCGGCAAGACGATCACCCTCACCAGCACCTACGACCACCGCGTGATCCAGGGCGCCGGCTCCGGCGAGTTCCTCAAGAAGGTGCACGAGCTACTGATCGGCCAGCGCGGCTTCTACGACGACATCTTCGCGGCCCTGCGCATCCCCTACGCGCCCATCCACTGGGCGGCCGACATCAGCGTCGACCTGTCCGAGCGCATCGACAAGAGCGCCCGCGTCCAGGAGCTCATCAACTCGTACCGGGTCCGCGGCCACCTCATGGCCGACATCGACCCGCTCGAGTACGTGCAGCGCACCCACCCCGACCTCGAGATCGAGTCGCACGGCCTGACCTTCTGGGACCTCGACCGCGAGTTCGTGACCGGCGGCCTCGGTGCCAAGCGCGTGGCGAAGCTGCGCGACATCCTCGGCGTGCTGCGCGACTCGTACTGCCGCACCATCGGCATCGAGTACATGCACATCCAGGACCCGGCCCAGCGTCAGTGGTTCCAGCGGCAGGTCGAGGTCAAGTACACCAAGCCCGGCCACGACGAGCAGCTGCGCATCCTGTCGAAGCTGAACCAGGCCGAGGCGTTCGAGACGTTCCTGCAGACCAAGTACGTCGGCCAGAAGCGCTTCAGCCTCGAGGGCGGTGAGTCGCTCATCCCGCTGCTCGACCAGATCCTCCAGGGCGCCGCCTCCGTCGGTCTCGACGGTGCCGCCATCGGCATGGCGCACCGCGGTCGCCTGAACGTCCTCACCAACATCGCCGGCAAGACGTACGGTCAGGTCTTCCGCGAGTTCGAGGGCGCGGTCGCCATCGGCAGCAAGCGCGGCTCGGGCGACGTGAAGTACCACCTCGGCACCGAGGGCACCTTCGTCGGCGACGCCGGTGACGAGCTCCCCGTGTACCTGGCGGCCAACCCGTCGCACCTCGAGACCGTCGACGGCGTGCTCGAGGGCATCGTCCGCGCCAAGCAGGACCGCAAGCCGATCGGCACGTTCTCGTGGCTGCCGATCCTCGTCCACGGCGACGCCGCGTTCGCGGGTCAGGGCGTCGTGGTCGAGACGCTGCAGATGTCGCAGCTGCGCGGCTACCGCACCGGCGGCACGATCCACGTCGTGGTCAACAACCAGGTGGGCTTCACCACCACGCCGACCGATGCGCGCACCTCGGTGTACGCCACGGACGTCGCCAAGACGGTCCAGGCCCCCATCCTCCACGTGAACGGCGACGACCCCGAGGCCGTCGTCCGCGCCGCGGAGCTCGCGTTCCTGTACCGCGAGGAGTTCCACCGCGACGTCGTGATCGACCTCGTCTGCTACCGCCGCCGCGGCCACAACGAGGGCGACGACCCCTCGATGACGCAGCCGCTGATGACGAACCTCATCGAGGCCAAGCGGTCGGTCCGTCGTCTTTACACGGAGTCGCTCGTCGGACGTGGCGACATCACCGAGGACGAGTACGAGCAGGCGAAGCAGGACTTCCAGAACCGTCTCGAGGTCGCCTTCGCGGACACGCACGAGGCCGAGACCGGGACCAACCCGGTCGTCTCGACCGACGCGGCCGACGAGGTGCCGACGGGCGAGCCCGAGACCACGGGCGTCTCGCGCGAGGTCGTCCAGCACATCGGCGACGCGTTCGTGAACAAGCCCGACGGCTTCACCGTCCACAACAAGCTGCAGCAGCTGCTCGACAAGCGCTACGACATGAGCCGCAACGGCAACATCGACTGGGCCTTCGGCGAGCTCCTCGCCTTCGGTTCCGTGCTGATGGAGGGCACCCCGGTGCGCCTGGCCGGTCAGGACTCCCGTCGCGGGACGTTCGTGCAGCGTCACTCGGTGCTCCACGACCGCTCGAACGGCCAGGAGTGGCTGCCGCTGACGAACCTCAGCGAGAACCAGGGCCGCTTCTGGGTGTACGACTCGCTGCTCAGCGAGTACGCCGCGATGGCCTTTGAGTACGGCTACTCGGTGGAGCGCTCCGACGCGCTGGTGCTGTGGGAGGCGCAGTTCGGCGACTTCGCCAACGGCGCGCAGTCCGTCATCGACGAGTTCATCTCGTCCGCGGACCAGAAGTGGGCGCAGCAGTCCAGCGTCGTCCTCCTCCTGCCTCACGGCTACGAGGGCCAGGGACCGGACCACTCGTCGGCGCGCATCGAGCGCTACCTGCAGATGTGCGCGCAGGACAACATGATCGTCGCGCGTCCCTCGACCCCGGCGTCGTACTTCCACCTGCTGCGCCGTCAGGCCTACCAGCGCCCGCGCCGCCCGCTCGTCGTGTTCACGCCCAAGGCGATGCTCCGCCTGCGCGGCGCGACGAGCCCCGTCGAGGACTTCCTCGAGGGTCGGTTCGAGCCGGTGCTCGACGACGACCGCGGCGGCGACCGCGGCGCCGTCACCCGCGTGCTGCTGCACGCCGGCAAGATCCACTGGGACCTGCGTGCGGAGCTCGAGAAGAACCCCAACCCGGCCGTCGCGCTGGTCCGTCTCGAGCAGTACTACCCCGCGCCGATCGAGCAGCTGACCCGCGTGCTCGAGAACTACCCGAACGCCGAGCTGGTGTGGGTTCAGGACGAGCCCGAGAATCAGGGCGCCTGGCCGTTCATCGCCCTCGAGGTCGCGCAGCAGCTGGGCGGACGCGCCATCCGGTGCATCTCCCGCGCCGCGGCGGCGTCGACGGCGACCGGCTCGCCGAAGGTGCACGCCTCCGAGCACGCCGAGATCATGAAGGCGGCGCTCGCGCGCTGACCCGCGACAGCGGACCCCGGGGCCCGGTCGACATCGCGTCGGCCGGGCCCCGTCGTCGTCAGGGACCCCGGGGCCCGGTCGACATCGCGTCGGCCGGGCCCCGTCGTCGTCAGGGACGGACCGCACCGCCCGGCGGCGCTCAGCCGCATGGGCGCGTCGGATCAGGTGGACGGCGCCGCGAGCCCGAGCGCGGGAGCGAGGCGAGGGATCCCCCACGCCAGTCCGGCGTCCAGCGCCTGACCCGTGTGTCCGGCGCCGGGCACGGTGTAGGTGAGGGTCGTGAACCCGGCCTTCTGCGCGGCCTGCGCGTTCGACGCCTGCCCGGGGCCGTAGGTCGTGTCGTCCGCGCCCCAGGTGAACACGGCGGTGTGCCCGTCGAACGTGCCGGCTGGCGCGGCGGCCATGAGCGAGGCGGGCTTGGCCGCCTCGAACGCGGTCGCGTTGCCGCCGTAGACGTCGGCGACGGTCTCGCTGACGTGCTCGGATCCGGGATACTCGTTGCCCGACACGTCGAGGATGTTGCCCCACACGTCCGGGTGGCCCGCGCCGTAGAACGCCGCGCACGAGCCGCCGTTCGAGAACCCGCCGATCGTCCAGTAACGGTTGTCCGGGGTGACGTTGAGGTGGGTCTTCGCCCACTGCGGCAGCAGCTCGTTGATGTAGGTGCTGACCGCGCCGTACATCGCGGAGTCCGCGCAGGCGGGGTCGCTCGTGGACGCCGCCAGCTGGTCGACGACGACCGCGATCGGCGCGAGGCCGCGGTTCTGCGCGGCATAGGCGTCGAGGGCCTTCGCCAGGCTCGTCGGGTCGGGCGACCCCGGCTGGCCCATCATGAAGACGAGGAGCGGGAGGGCCGGAGGGTCGGCGACGAGCGCGGCGGGCGGCAGATAGAGCGAGGCGTCGCGAGCGGCGAACTGCCCCGTCGGGATCTGCGCGCTCCCGCTCAGGGCGCTCACCGACCCCTGCGTCGGCATGTCCGCCGGAGGCTGCCACCGCTGAGAGAGGGTCGCGGGGTCGCCCTTGGTGGCGTCCGTGGTCGGCAGGTCGGCGGCGTCGAGGGCCTGGATGCCGAGGACCGCGGCCGGCGTGTGGGTCACTCCGTACGCCGCGTTCACCCCGAGGGCGCCGGCCAGCAGCGAGGCGAGCACCGTGACCACGCCGACGAGGCGACGCCCCCACGGGCGCCGGCAGATGCCGACGACCCCGATCGCGATGCCGAACACCGCCAGCGCCGACCACTTCGCCGCCCCGACGGGCAGGGGGCCCTGCATCGTCTCGAGGGCGTTCAGGATGAGCGCCACGACGTACATCACGGCGCCGGCGATCACGCCGATCACCAGGGTCAGCACCACGCGCCGGCGCGGCCAGAGGACGACCGCCAGCGCGCCGGCCACGGCGATCGCCGCCACGACGGCGAGCAGGGGGCTGTCGATGAGCTCGATCGACAGGAAGAACTTCCTCACTTGCGTCCCTCCCACGCCGTCCGGGCGAGGGCGACGAGCTCGCGGCGGGAGGCGTCCGGCAGATAGGCGCGGCCCACGGCCGCCCCGATGGCGGGCAGCTCCAGCGGATCCCGGTACGCCAGCGACAGGGGGCGGTAGCGGGGACGGAACTTGCCCTTGAAGCGGAACAGCGAGGCGAAGCCGTAGGCCGGCTCGAGCACCTCGGCGAGCCAGCGCAGCACGGCCCGCAGCGGCGAGGCATCCGCGCCCGGCTCCTCGCCCGGGTCGTCCGCGAGGGGCGCACCCGACAGGCTGAGCACGGTCGCCCCCTCGGACTGCAGTTGCAACGCGGCCTTGGCGATGAGGAACTCCATCATGCCGTTCTGACCGTCCGCGCGCCGCCGCATGAAGTCGAGGGTCCAGCCGGTGATGCGTCCGTGCTCCCAGCTCGGCATCCAGCTCGTCACGGCCTCAATGCGCCCGTCCGGGCCGACCGCGAGCTGCAGGCGCACCTCGGGGTCGCGCAGCTCCTCGAGCGAGCCCAGGGTGAACCCCATCTCGGGGAGGGCCCGATCGGCGACCCATTCCTCGTCGATGGCCACGACCTGCGAGGCCTGCGAGACCGTGAGATCCGGCCAGCGCGTCCAGATCGAGGTGAAGCCGTCACGCTCCGCGCGGGTCAACGGCTGCCGCACCTTCTGCCACGCCTTGCCGGCGAACTCCAGGCCCGGCAGGTCCATGACCGTCTCGACGCCCACCGGCACCTCGCGCCAGCCGCGGGTCCGGAGATCGTCCATGGTCTCGGCGTGGACGCTGTAGAAGGCCGGCGTCCAGCCCTGCTCGAGGCAGTAGTCGGTGAAGCCGGCGAGGGCGGCGGGACGCTCCCCCGGCGCGGCGAGCGGATCCCCGATGGCGAGGGCGACGTCACCGACGAGGCGGTAGGCGACGGCGGCGGTGCGGTCCTCGGCGTACCAGTAGCGGTTGCCCTGCCACGTGCCGAGGAAGCCGAGGGTGTCGCTGCCGCGGCGCAGCAGGTCGCGGTACAGGCGGTCG
>VGAV01000018.1 GCA_016870695.1 Actinomycetota bacterium
GCTGTCCGACAGGTCAACCCTGCCGGTATTCCGGCGGTCATCATGGTCCGCACCGGCATCCTCCGGTACATCAACGTCGACGACGCCCTGCACCCGGACCGTGTCGGATTCCTCCGCTCCGAGTCCGGCGCCTACTGGGCGGAGTGGGCCGTCGCGGCGTAACGTTCTCCTGGGTGGGGTGCGGTACAACGCCGCCCCCACCTTGCGTTGACGGTGCCGCGACGCACGGGTGACCCAGCTGCGCTCCGCCGGTGTTCACCGGCGGTGATGGACGGCCGTCTGCGCCGGCCGATTGCCCGGCCCCTGCGGGTCCGCATTTTTCCCGTGAAGCCTTCGGCAGCATCCGGTCGATCGGGCTCCGCGCAAGCCCCCGCCGGCGGCGGGGGCCAGCTCCCCGAGACTTTCGGCACGCGGTCGCTTCGCTCCCTCATTCGGCGCCGAAACTCTCTCCTCCGCCGCCCTGCGGGTTGCACTCCACCCGCTCTCCCTCCACGGCACTACGTGCCTTCACGGCAAAAGACGTGAAGGAGGATCCAATCCATCAGGAGGAAGCACCATGGCCACCATCACACTCACCGTGACCGTCGACACCACTGTCACCGACGAACTCGGACACAGCTTCACCTTCGGCGCCGACCGGGCACTCGACGTCCTCACGCAGGCCCTGCAGATTAGCGCAGCGAGAAACTCCTCCGGGGCCGAAGGCGCCATGGACTACGACGACGGAAGCTCCTACGACCTCGCCCTCGCCCTCGTCCAAAACGCCGCGATCGCCACGAGCATGCGCGTAGACCTACCCGCCGCGCGAGCCCGCACAGACGTGCCTCTACGCATCGACGAGCGAGATGCACCAGTCTTCGACCTTCAGGAGGGTGTCGGTCTTGACGCGGTGTGCCACGGTCAGCCCCACCTTGCGCGCGTCGATGAGGTCGGCGGCCCGCAGGATCGCAAAGTGATGAGATGCCGTGAATCGAGAGATCTCGAGTGCGGCCGCGGGGATGAGACGGAGCGCAGCTTGTCCGGCGGTGTCGATATGACCTGAGTCATGAGTTCGAGGCGCGTGCCATGTCCTAGGGCCGTGAAGATCTGCGCCAAGTGCTCCGTATCCGTCATCGGCCTGCCTCCTCCGGGTCTCTGTCGGATGCCACAGTGCGTCCGACGCCGTCTTCAGTCCCGCGGAGCGGCCGGTTCCTGTGTGGAGCCCCGTGCGTAGCGCTCGGCCGCCTGCACGATGCTCCTGACGACCTCGGCTTCGTCGACCGACCGGGGCGAGTACAGCAGCACGTAGTTGAGCGGCATCGCCGGCCACGATCCGGCGAGCGGATGCCGCTCTCCCCATCCTCGCGAGAGGACCTGCGCGGCATCCGTCGGGCTGAGGATGACGTGCATGGAGCCGTCGGCCGCGTGGATGTGGGCGAACTCGCCTTGCGCGGTGACGATCTCGGGCGGACTGTCCGCGGTGTCAAGAACGGTGAGAGCCTCACCGTTCTTCTCGAAGAAGCTCCGGCGGTACGTGACGGCAGCGGGGTCGTGGGCCGCGTGCTCGTCGAAGATGTCGATCGCGCGGGCGCGCCCGTGAGGCGTCCCCGGCTGGGAGGCCTGACGGTGCGGTACCGGGTAGGGCCACACGTCGGGGCGGGGTCCTTCGCGGGAGGGCAGTTCCGGCAACCAGGTCCGGTCGTGTGGACCTGCCGCGATGGCGCCAAAGGCGCGGGGATCCCGCGCCTCGTGCTTCTGCGTGCGCAGTCGCGTGACTTTCAGCCAGCCGCGCGGCGTGCTGGGCACCCCGCCGACGCCGAGCGACAGCCAGCGCTGGTAGTCGCGCGCGACAAGCCAGGCGCCGCTGGCGAGACCGAGGGAGACGACGGCGAGGGTGCGGGCGCGCATGGTCAGGCGGTGACGAAGCGCTGACGGATCTCGCCGATGCCCTCGATGGCGCTGACGAGCTCGGTTCCGGCGTGCAGGTAGCGGCGCGGCGAACGTCCGAACCCGACCCCGGCGGGCGTGCCCGAGAGGATGACGTCGCCCGGGTACAGCTCGACCACGGCGGACAGACGCTCGATGAGCACGGGAACGGGGACGATCATCTCGGCCGTCGTGCCGTCCTGCAGGGTCTCGCCGTCGGCCACGCAGGTGAGGCGGAGGGCCTCGGGGTCGTCGATCTCGTCGACGCTGACCACCCAGGGACCCATCGGGCAGAAGCCGTCGTGCGACTTGCCGAGGCTGAACTGGGGCGACGGGCCCGACATCTGCAGGACGCGCTCCGACAGATCCTGCGCGACCGTCAGTCCGGCGACGTGATTCCACGCGTCGGCACGGTCGATGTTGCGGCCCCCCTGGCCGATCACCACGGCGAGCTCGACCTCCCAGTCCACGTCGCCCTCGGGCAGCACCACGTCGACATCGGGGCCCGTGAGGGACGAGACGAACTTGGTGAATACCGGCGGCAGCCCGTCGGGGATGCCCATGCCGACCTCGTTGGCGTGCTCGCGGTAGTTCAAGCCGATAGCGAGCAGCTGACGCGGCGCCGGGACGGGCGAGCCGAGGTCGGTCGGAACGAAGGTCACGGTCGACGCTGCGGAGGCGTCGAACGCCCCCCACCACTCGCGGAACTCGCTCCACTGGGCGTAGACGGCCTGAGGGTCGGCGGAGAAGCGGCCGGCGCTGGCCTGCTCGACGTCGACGGCCGTACCGTCGCCGATGACGACGACCAACCGACCCTGGAGATTCGCTACCCGCATCGCTTCACCTTTCAAGCATATTGATAATGATTGATAGCGATTGTGGGCGTTCGCTTCCACGCTGTCAAGATGGCTCGACCGGGAGTGGTCGAGGGAGGGGGTCGCATGGACCGGAACGTTCTCGCACCCACGCAGGGGGCGGGCGGTCGGGAGACGAGCCGCGCCGAGCGGGTTGCCGACGACCTGGAGGCCCTGGCCCGCACGGTCCCGGCGGGCACCCGCCTCGGCACGAAGGAGTCCGTTCGCGAGAGTGCCGGAGTCTCGGTCGGCACGATGAACGAAGCGCTCCGTCTCGCGCAGAGCAGGGGGGCCGTCGTGCTGCGCCCGGGCCCGGGCGGTGGTGTCTTCGCGGCCGAGCCTGCACCTCGGGTGCGTCTGGGCTCCACCGTCCTCTCCCTCGACGGCGAACACGCGGACGTCGGCGAAGCCATTCGCATCCGCAACGCTCTCGACCCCCTCCTCGTCGAGGACGCGCTCTGGCACGCCAGCCCCGCCGACATCGCAGAGATGCGCGAACACGTGGATGCCATGCGGGCCGCCACCGCGGAAGGCGACGGCAAGGCATTCCTCCTGGCCAACTGGGCCCTCCACGCGCGCATCGCGGACGCGAGCCCGCACCCCGTGCTGCGCACGATGTACCGGGCGCTGCTCGACCTCATCGAGGCACACACCGTGTCGGTCGCCGGTCAAACGGAGAGCGACGACGATCTGCGCGCGTACTTGCGGGCGCGCGCCGATCTGCACCACGACCTGGTGGAAGCCCTCTCCGAGCGGGATGGCGACCGCGCGGCGCGGTTGATCGCGCGACACAACACCGACGCTCACGAGTGAGAAACGGGTTTCTTGACGATGCGGCAGCCGGGTGCTAGCTTCGCTGCTGCGTGAAGACCAGCCGAGGCTGTGACTCTCCGGAGGCAGACCTGGCGCGCTACGTATCCCTACGTGCGCGACAGGTCTTTGTCGTTTCCGGGACCAAGGAGGTCCCGGTGAGCGGACTGCTTCGAAGGAGAACATCATGTCTGACAGCGCACTGGCGCGCACCGTCCTCGACTTGGTCGGCGGCGCGAACAACGTCACCTCCGTCACCCACTGCGTGACGCGTCTGCGGTTCGACCTCGAAGACGAGGCGGCCGCGAAGAAGGCCGAGCTCGAGAAGACCCCCGGCGTCCTCGGGGTAGTCAAGGCGGGTGGGCAGTACCAGGTGGTGATCGGCAACCGCGTCCCCGACGTCTACGCCGCCCTCGCTCCGATGGTCGACGGCGGCGACGCGACGCGTCGGTCGACCGCGGAGACGACCCGCAAGACGAACCCCGCCACGGCGGTGCTGAACACGATCGCGAAGCTGTTCACTCCCATCGTTCCCGCCCTCGCCGGTGGCGGCATTATCAAGGGCCTGCTCGTCCTCGCCGTCTCCCTTGGCTGGATGGACAAGACCACTGGCACCTACACAATCCTCAACACTGCGGCGGATGCGGTGTTCTACTTCATCCCCGTCCTGCTGGCCTACACGACCGCCAAGCACTTCAAGGTCGACATCCCCGTCGCGCTCGTTATCGCCGGGAGCCTGCTGCTGCCAAGCCTGGTCACCTACTTTGGCGACAACCCGCAGACCGACTTCTTCGGCATCCCGGTCTTCGGTGCTAACTACGCCTCGTCGGTGATCCCGATCATCCTCGCGGTCTGGACCGCCTCGTTCCTGCAGCGCGGGCTCAATCGCGTGCTGCCCGGACCCGTGCGGCTGGTCATCACGCCCGCCATCGTGTTGGCGGTCATGGTCCCGCTGACCCTCATCGTCTTTGGACCCGTCGGCACGCTCGTCGGCAACGCCATCGGCTCCGGCTTCACTTGGCTGACTGAGCTCTCTCCGCTGGTCGCCGGCATCATCTTCGGCGGCACGTACCCGCTGCTGGTGATACTCGGTCTGCACCGTGCGCTCGTTCCGGTCGGCATCGCCGAAGTCGCCCGCACCGGACAGACGGCACTCTGGGCCTTCACCGGTCCCTCTAACTTCGCCGACGCGGGAGCCTCCGCGGCCGTGGGCATCATCACCAAGAACAAGGCCACTCGCTCGGTCGCATTCGCCGCGTCGCTCACCGCTCTCTGCGGTATCACCGAGCCGGCGTTGTACGGTGTCAACCTCGTCTTCAAGCGACCCATGGTCGGCGTGCTCCTCGGCGGCGCGGTCGGTGGCGCCATCGCCGGAATCGGTGGTGCGCACGCCTACGCCGTGGCGATCCCCTCCGTCCTCACCATCCCCGCATTCATCGGGGCGGGCTTCGTGTCGTACCTCATCGCCATCGCCGCCGCCTTCGTCATCGCCTTCGTCCTGACGCTCGTGCTGGGCATCAAGGAGAACACCGATGCCCCCGCGGATGCCGTCGTCGACACGACGGGTGCCGTGGTCGCCCCCGCCGCAGGCCGGGTCGCCGACATCTCGGCGGCGAGCGACCGGGCCTTCGCCAGCGGCGCCCTCGGGGCCGGGTTCGTTATCCAGCCCGACGGTGGACGGATCGTGTCGCCTGTCACCGGCGAGGTCGTGATGGTCTTCCCCACCAAGCACGCCGTGGGTCTGCGCATGGACGACGGTGCCGAGATCCTCGTGCACGTGGGTGTCAACACCGTCAAGCTCGAAGGTCGCGGCTTCACCGCTCACGTCGAGAAGGGCGACCGCGTGGTCGCGGGCGCACCGCTGGTCGACTTCGACCCCGAGATCGTGCGCACGGCCGGCTACGACACCGAGACCTACGTGGTCGTGTCGAACGCGAGCAACTTCGAGGTCAGCTCCGTCGCCGGCGGCCCGGTGACCGCAGGCGACCGTGTGCTGTCGGTGTCGGCGAAGGTGGCGACCAGTGGCGTCTGAGTCCGTCTTTCCGCCCGCCTTCCTCTGGGGTGCGAGCACCAGCGCATTTCAGGTGGAGGGCGGGCTCACCGCGGGCGGCAAGGGCTTGTCCGTCGCCGATGTCGCCGCCCGCGCCAAGGCCGATGTCTACGCCGACACCTCGGTCGCGGCGAATTTCTACGAGCTGTACCCCGAAGACATCGCCCTGATGGCGGAGCTCGGGCTGCAGAGCTACCGGATGTCGATCAACTGGACGCGCATCTATCCACACGGAACCGAGCAGGAACCGAATTCGGAGGGACTGGCCTTCTACAACCGCGTCTTCGACGAGCTCGCGCGCTACGGCATCGAACCGATCGTGACGCTGTACCACTTCGACCTGCCGCTCGGATTGCACGAAGATCTCGGCGGGTGGGAATCACGTGCGACGATCGAGCACTTCATCCGCTACGCCCGGACGTGCTTCGAGCACTTCGGCGACCGGGTGAAGTGGTGGCTCACGATCAACGAACAGAACCTCCTCGCCCGCAAAGACAAGATCATGCACCCCCAGGGCGAGGGCGATGAACGCGAGCGCTCACGCCACCGCATGAACCACCACATGTTCCTCGCCAACGCGCGCGCCGTCTCCCTATGCCACGAGCTGCTGCCCGACGCGCGCATCGCGCCCACGATCGCGTGGCTGCCCAGCTACCCGGCCACCGCGCACCCCGACGACGTGCGGGCGGCTCGGGATGCCGACGACCTGTACAACTACTACGCCACCGACGTCTACGTCCGCGGCGCCTACCCCGAGCGATACCTCTTCTGGCTGCGCGAACACGGGTGGGAGCCGGAGATCACGGCCGAGGACGAGGCCGTGCTGAAAGCCGGCACGTGCGACTTCCTCGGCTTCAACTACTACGTCACATTCGCAGCCGAACGGTGCCCGCCGGATGCTCCCGCGGACTACACGGCGATCCTCGCGCTGGTCGTCCCCGGGCGGTTCCGCTACGTTCCCAACCCGTTCCTGGAGGCGACGGAGTACGGCTGGCAGATCGACCCGGTGGGCTTCCGCACCTCGCTGTTCGACCTGTGGGAGAGGTACCGTCTGCCGCTGATGATCACCGAGAATGGCATCGGCACCGCCGACGTGGTCTCGGAAGACGGAGCGGTGCACGACGACTACCGTTCCCTCTACCTGCGAGACCACATCCGCGAGATGCGGCAGGCGGTCGCCGAAGGTGTCGAGGTGCTGTCGTACAACATGTGGTCGTTCATCGACATCGTCAGCTCCAGCAGCGGCTTCTCCAAGCGATACGGTCTGGTGTACGTCGACCGGGACGAGTTGGATGCCAAGCAGCTGCGCCGCATCCGCAAGGACAGCTTCGAGACCTATCGTCGGATCATCGCCAGCAACGGCGAAGATCTGGGGTAGACGCATGCGCACCATCCGTCAACTGGGGCACAACGCCGTGCTCGTCGAAGACGAGGCGGGCGGTCAGCGCGTCGCGCTCGGCAAAGGCATCGGCTTCTCCGCCAAGCCCGGTTCCGAGCTGACGCCGGACGCCGTTGAGCAGTGGTTCTCGGTGACCTCGCCGGCCGAGCTGGAGCGGGTCAATGCGATGGTGGCATCCCTCCCGCTCGACATGCTCGTACTCGCCACCACGATCACCGCCCGCGCCAACCAGATGCTCACCGCCAAGGTCAGCCCGAGCGCGGTGGTGCCGATCGCCGACCACCTGCACCTGGCGATTCCGCGCGCGTCGGGCGCCCGCGAGGAGCATCCTCTGCAGTGGGAAGTGCAGCAGCTGTATCCCGAGGAGTACGAGGTGGGACGCTCGGCGCTCGCCCTCGTCGAAGAATCGACCGGTGTGCGCCTGCCCGAGAGTGAGGCCGTCGCTCTCGCGCTGCACATCATCACCGCCACGATCGAGGCGGAGGGTGTGCGGACCACCATCGCCGTCACGCGGCTGATCTCCGAGCTGCTCGATCTCGTCAGTGCGACCGCGGGCCGCGAGGTCCGCGAAGACACCATGGCGACCTCCCGGTTCGTCAGTCACCTGCGCTACCTCTTCCTCCGGCTGAATCGGCCGGAGGTCGCCACGACATCAGTCAGCGGTGTCCTCGCCGCCCTCATTCAAGAACAGCCCGACGCCTACCAGACGGCACTCCGTCTGGCATACCTCATCGAGTCCCGCATCTCCCTGCGCGTCTCCGAAGAGGAAGTCGCTTATCTGACCATCCACGTCGCTCGCCTACTCGGCGCGAGCTGACCCCCGGAAAGGAACTCCGTGCCCGTTCGCACCGTCGTCATCGCCTCCCCCCAGGGGCTGCACGCCCGGCCCGCTCAAATTGTCGCTCGCGCCGCTGCCTCCGCTTCTTCGCCCGTGCAGATCGGGCGCGTGGGCGAAGAGAGTGTGAACGCCGCCTCGCTGCTGTCGCTCATGACCCTCGGAGTGAAAAGCGGAGACGAGGTCGAGGTCAGCGGCCAGGAGCAGGCCGCGGTCGACGAGATCGCGGACCTTCTGGCGCGCGACCTCGACGCCGACGCCTAAGCCTTCGCGTCGTCGGGGCCGTGTGTGAGGGCGGCCGCGGTCAGGCTGAGGTGCCGGACGAGCACGGCGCACGCCGCATCGGCATCCCGGGCGAGCGCTGCCTCCTCCAAGAGAAGGTGCTCGTGCGCGACGTCACGGTGGGGCGTGGATACCACCGACCAGCGCCGTGCGAGCTCGCTCGCCGTCCACATGCGGTCGAAGGTCTCAAGCAGTACACCGTTGCCGCCGCCCTCAAGGATGGCCCGGTGGAAATCGCGGTGGGCGCGCGACCACTCCTCAGACACTTGACCGTCCTCGTCGTACGGGGGAAGGCGGGAGAGAAGGTGATGCGCAGAACGCACCCGCGACTCCCACCGCAGATCCCCGCGCTCGATTGCCAGCCGCAGAGCGACGGGTTCGGTGAGCACGCGCGCCTCAGCGATCTGCTGCCACCGCGTCGCATCCTGTGCCGGCACCGCGAAGCCGCGATTGGGGAGCCTGACCGCCAGCCCCTCGCCCACTAGCCGCAGGAGCGACTCGCGCACCACCGCGAGGCTCACCTCGAGCTCGGACGCAATCTGCTGGGGACGCAGCGCGCTGCTCTGCTCGTACTCTCCATGCAGGATCGCCCGCCGCAGCGTCTCGTAGACATCGCGGCCGCGGGCTCGGCTCTTCGCGGACTGCTCGGACACGTCTTCATCTTAGAAGATCCCTGAATGATTGACTATCTGGAAGATAATCGATTATTATGAAGGGGACGAAAGGAACTGTCATGCCGAACAACCCCTTTGACCGCCTCCCTGAGGTCCCCGGCTTCACGCTCACCAGTGAGACCGTCCGCGACGGCGATGCCTTCGAGACGCCCCAGTACTCGGGAGCCTTCGGCGTTCCCGGTGGGGAAGACGTCTCGCCGCAGCTGTCGTGGTCGGGCGCTCCCGAAGGAACCCAGAGCTACGCCGTCACGATGTACGACCCCGACGCACCAACCGGTTCGGGCTTCTGGCATTGGGCCGTCGCCAACATCCCCGCGGCGACGACGGAGTTGCCCCTGCGCGCCGGAACCGCTGCCGGCGACCTCCTTCCCGAGGGTGCCTTCCAGTTGCCCAACGACGCCCGCGCCGCGCAGTACATCGGTGCCGCGCCGCCGGCCGGGCACGGTGAGCACCGCTACTTCCTCACCGTGCATGCCCTCGATGTCGCCGACATCGGTGTCCCCGCGGATGCCACCCCCGCCTTCCTCGGCTTCAACATGGCATCGCACATCCTCGGACGCGCAACGATCGTCGTCACCGGCAAGATTGACGACTGATCCTCGGAGGGCGGGAAGCGAGATCGCTTTCCGCCCTCTCTCTTTCCCCCGGGCGCTGCAGACGTGCGCCCCTTCTCGAAGTTCCAGGAGACCTCATGGCCGCGACCGCACCGACCGTCGAACTCATCCACGTCACCACCGGCCCCGACGGCCTTACCGTGACCACGCGCTCCCCAGTACCCGAGATGACGATGAGGCCCGTCGGACCGGGAATCCCGCCGATATGGGCGAGCGACCCCCAACCCGAAGCGCGATCCTGGTCGATCTGGACTCTGCCGCCCGGTTGGCGTGGCGGATGGCACCGCAACCCGAGCCGGCAGTGGGTCATGCCCATCAGCGGACGCTGGTGGGTAGAGACGCAAGACGGCGTCCGGACCGAGATGGGCCCCGGCGAAGCGCACCTCGGAGACGACACCAACGCCCTGCCTGACAGCACCGGACGCATCGGCCACGACTCCGGCGTCATCGGCGATCAACCCCTCGTCGTCATGATCGTCCGACTCGACGAGCACTCCCCCGCGTAAGCGAGCGGACGCCCAACCCAGCGACTCGACCCGCGCGCCGTATGAGCCTGCCGGTGGGCTCATCGGCGGGAGTCAGGGCTGCCATTGCAATTCCCCCAATCACGCCGAGCACACCGACGACGGCTAGAGCCCAGCCTGCTTTCGGGCTGTCTTGATCAGCCACGAGACTCATCCTCGCAGAAGGTCCGACGTCAGGCTCGAGGCAGCCTCACCTACGAGGAAACATCCAACCGCTAGGCCGAAGCCTGCGCCGAAGGTGGATACGCCTGCTGCTGCTACGCCTAGGCCGCACGCCGTCTCCACGACGAAGCCCACGGCATAGCTCGCCAAGTCTGTCTGCGTCAGCACGTTGTAAGTGCAGTACAGGAGGGTGGCGGATCCCACAAGACGAGCCGCCGCCGCAGCACCTGCGAGTCCGGCCGGGTCCGAGCCGCCGATGGGATTGCATGACGCGTACCCATAGGGGTTCTCTCTTGACCACTCGGATCAGCCTGCGTGAAACGGCCGAGAGTAGCGTCGTAGTATCTCGCGCCTAGCTTGTAGAGGCCGGAGCTGTCGAGTTCGCCGCCGATGTAGCGAAGGATGTTGCCGGTGACGATGGCGTTTGTTTCAATCGCGCGGGACCCACCGTACGGCGAGTAGGAGTATCCACCCTAGTAGGCGCCGGCGTTGTTGAAGATGCCGATAATGGAGCCAAGGTGGTCGTTTACGTAGTAGCTCACGCTGGATCCCCGGGTACCGGTGGCGGAGCCGTCGGAGGTGCGTGTGGACGCGTAAGTCTCGCCGACGTCGTTGCGGTCGGTGGTGGAGGTCAGCCACCCATTGGTGGAGAACTTCCATTTCTCCGCGGTCTTGTTGGACTCCGCCACGTACCGGGCAGTAGTGGAATCGGCGTCCTTCCGCAGGGTCAAGTTGGACCGCTCACCGGGCCTGAGGCCCGAGGGACGCCTCACGCGCCCGCGGATCAGGAGACGCAGCGGACGTTCGTGACGGCGCCCGAGGTGTTCGACCACGAGCCGGCGATCGCGGTCGCGACGACCGAGCCGGACGACGTCCGCGCCTGCAGGTAGCCCGCCGAGCGGGCGTTCGCGATCGAGCCGACGGAGCTGAGGCCCGAGGTCGAATACGTGCCGCAGCTCGACCACGACAGCCGCGTCCCCGACAGGTTCGAGCCCGAGAAGGCGCAGATCGCGCCGGTCGCACAGCTGCCCACGGCCCTGTCGTGCTCGCCGCGCTTGTCGTGCTCCGGGACCTCCAGCACCATGCCCAGCTCCGGCCACTCCGCGTGGTGGGAGTCGATCGCGAACCCGCCGGGCACCTCGCGCAGGGCGTAGGCGACGTCGGGGTGCAGGTTGCTCGGGGTGGTGTCGTCGGTCATCGCATTCCGTTCTTCCAGGCGTCGACGTCCCACAGGATGTACTCCGCGACCGAGTCGGCGGGGAGCTTCAACGCGGGATCGGCGTCTCGGAGGGTGTCTTCCAGGCCGAGGATCCGGCCGGTCTCGGTCGAGATCAGCAGCGCCAGCTCGTGCGAGGCGATACCCGAGGGGACGCCCGCGACAGCCACGGCGGGGCGCCCCAGCCGGTCCGTGGTCTCGCCCAGCACGGTCGCGTCGGGGGCGGCCTCCACGACATCGAGGAGCGCGGACTCCTGCGCGTCGGTCAACGTCCACTCCTCGAGCATGCGGCGCGCACCGACGATCGCGTCGGCGGCCTCGATCTCGTCGGCGCCGGTGACGAGACGGATCCAGTCCGCCATGGCATCCGGGGTCGCCTCCGGGGTCTCGAAGGAGATGGGGGAGTACTGTCCGCGCCGGAACGTCAGCTCGCTGATGAGGGTTCCGGGTGTGGGGTCCGTGCTGGGCACGGTGTCGCCGGCGGCGTTGGTCGCCTCGGCGGCCGTCGTCACGATCTGGCCGGACAGGTCGGCGTTCCAGCGCAGGTCGACCCACTCCCGACGGAAGACGGTCGCCGCGTCGGCGTCGTCGGCCGTCGCGGAGAAGTACCAGCCGAGCGAGAGCGAGCGGCGCTCGCTGCTGTTCACCCCGCCGGCCTCGGCGAGCCGGTCCTGCGCCTCGTCGATGACCTCCGCGACGGAGTCCGACACCGGTCGATAGGCCAGAGGGTCGGGCGTGAGGGCCGACGCGGAGGGCGCGGGCGCGGCGACGACCCCCACGACGACCGCGAGCAGCACGGCGACGCAGGCGGCGACCACGCCGGGAACGGCGAAGCGCCGGCGGGCGCGCGGGGCGCGACGGGCGCCCGCGGCGGGGCGACCGACGATCTCGCGCACGCGGCGCTCCGCGTCGAGCGGCAGCGGCGCGTCGACGGGCGTGCGGGCGGGGTCGAGCCGCCGGAGGGCGTCAGCGAGGGCGTCGTCGCTCATAGGACGCCTCCGTTCCCTCGGCGGCGGGGGCTTCCGACAACAGGGGGCGAAGCTTCGCGCGGACGCGGTTCAGCCGCGTCCACACCGCGCCGTCCGACATCTCCAGGACCACGGCGATGTCCGCTGCGGACAGGTCCTCCCAGTAGGTCAGCCAGAGGATCTCGCGGTCCCGCTCCGGCAGCGCCTTCATGGCATCCAGGAGTCGAGCGGTCATGACGGCGGACCCGTCCGTGGACCGGGTGCGCGCCTCGTCGTGCAGATGCGACCACAGCGCCTCCTCCCGGTCTCGTCGTCGGTATTCGTTCGCGATGAGATTGCGCGCGGTGCGGTAGAGCCACGGGAGACCGAACGGCTCGCCGGGCACCCGCTTCGCCCACGCGATCTCGAAGCAGTCCATCGTGAGGTCGGCAGCGGCCTCGGCGTGAGAGACGCGTCGCTCGATGAAACGCCGGACGGGGGTGTAGTGCTCCCGGAAGAGCGCCACGAAGTCCGTCTCGTCGGTCACCGAATCGTCCTCGCGATGTGTCGATCGGGCTGTGTTGCCCAGAGCCGAATCCTTACAGATCGACATGTCCAAAGAAAATTCATGACGCCGTGTAAGGAAGCCGGCCGCGACGACACAGCACAGGTGGGGGTGGGTGCCGACTCCGGCTTCGAGGAGGCACCCGCACGCCCGCCCCGTCGATGTTCGGGCCAGACGTCGGGCGGGCGAGGGGTTGTGCCGCGTGGGGGTGGCACAACCCCTCGGATCCTCCGTCGGGGATGCCGCTCGGCTCGCGCGCCCGACCTCGCCGGTCTCATCGGAATTGTCGGTCCGCTCTTGCGCGCAACCCCTCCGCGGCGGCGCGGCCGATCCCGTTGACTGGGGTCTCCGGCAGAGCGAGGAGACCCGCGTGGATCACGACAGCATCGACAGCTACGACGTCGCCGTCATCGGCGCCGGCCCGGCGGGCACCGCCGCCGCCCTGCGCGCAGCCGAGCTGGGGGCGCGGGTCGTCGTCCTCGAGGCCGGCCGTGTCGGCGGCACGTGCGTGAACACGGGCTGCGTGCCGACCCGCGTCCTCGCCAAGACCGCTCGCCTCATGCGCGAGACCCGCTCGGCGGACGACTACGGCATCGTGGTCGACGAACCGCGCATCGACTGGCCCGCGGTCGTCTCGCGCGTGCACGAACGGGTGGATGCCGTGCGCTCCATCAAGCGCGAGGCGGAGAGGTTCGCCGCCGCCGGTGTCGACCTCGTCCACGAGGGGCGCGCCCGTTTCGTGGACGACCGGACGCTCGTGCTCGACAGCGGGCGCCGCGTCCGCGCCGAGTCGATCCTCGTGTGCGTCGGCGGCCACTCCCGCCGCCTCCCCATCCCCGGTGCCGAGCTGGCCACCGTCCCCGAGGACGTCCTGTCGCTCACCGAGCTGCCGCGGCGCGTCGCCGTGATCGGCGCGGGCAACACCGGCGCGCAGCTGGTGACCGTCTTCAGCTCCTTCGGCTCGGAGGTCACGCTGCTCGACGTCGCGCCGCGCGTCCTCATCGCCTCGGATGCCGCGATCTCGGACGCCATCGCCACCTCGCTCTCGGGTCACGGCGTCGACGTGCACGCCGGCATCGAGACGGTGGAACGGCTCAAGCGCACCGACGACGGGGCCATCGCCCTGACCTGGCGCGGGGACGGGGAGAGCCGACGCATCGAGGTCGACGTCGTCATCATGGCCACCGGCTGGCCCGCCGACGTCGAGGACCTCGGCCTCGAGAACGCCGGCGTCGACATCGAGCGCTCCGCGATCCCCGTCGACAAGTACTTCCGCACGATCGTGCCGCACATCCTCGCCGTGGGCGACGCCAACGGCCGCGACATGCTCGTGCAGGCCGCCCAGTTCGAGGGCGAGGCGGCGGCCGAGAACGCCGTGCTCGGCGCGAACCGTCGCACCCCGCACCACCTGCTGCCCGCCGGAGGCTTCACCGACCCGGACTACGCGGGCGTCGGCTTCACCGAGGAGCAAGCCCGCGATCGCGACCCGTCGTGCGTCGTCGCGACCGTGCGCTTCGCCGACCTCGACCGCGCCGTCATCGACGACCGGGAGCGGGGCTTCCTCAAGCTCATCGCCGACCGGCGCCGGGAGCTCATCCTGGGCGCGCACGCCGTCGGCGAGAACGCCGTCGAGGTCATCCAGTCGGTGACGACGGCGATGGCCGCCGGCATCGACGTGGCCACCCTGGCGGGAGTGCGTTTCGCTTATCCGACGTACAGCGCGGTCATCGGGATGGCCGCCCGGTCGCTCCTGCACGAGGAGGAGCCCGGGCACCTCGAGTGAGGGATCAGAACCTCTCGTACAGGTCCGTGGCGGTCAGGCCCGTGCCGCCGATCGCGTGGACGCCCGGGGCGGGGTGCAGCTCGTAGACGTCGCCGCTCTTCAGCAGCGTCGCCGTGTAGTCCATGCGGGTATCGAGCTTGACCTCGAAGCGGTCCGTGTCGATGAGGCGGAGCGTCACGACGGCCCCGCTGCGCGCGAGGAAGCTGACCTCCTTCTCGTGCGCCGTCGGAAGGGGGATCACGGGTTCGTCGGCGCTCATCCCCCGAGTGTGACACGGCGCGACGGGGCCGGGGCGATCGCGACGGACGCGGGCCCGGTCAGCGGTGGTCGCGCCAGGAGTGCTGCGGGTCGTACCCGAGCAGGCGACGCGCCTTATCGATCGAGAGGAGCGTGTCGTTCGTCCCCAGGTCGCCCCTCGTCGGGACGCCGGGGAACACCTCCGCGACGAGCTCGTCGTTGCTGCGGGTCATCACGGTGTCGGCCGCGGCGATGATGAAGCGGTCGAAGCCGGCGGGCGCGTTCTCGAGTGCGCGCTGTACGGCCTGGGCGCCGTCGCGGGCGTCGATGTAGCCCCAGAGGTTCCACTTGCGCGTCGTGGCGTCCTCGTCGAAGGGG
>VGAV01000019.1 GCA_016870695.1 Actinomycetota bacterium
ACCACCGCATCCGTGCCTTCGCGGTGGCCGATGACGCCGCCGGTCTGGCGCACGCCGTCTGCCGTGCGCTCGACGACCCCGCCGCGGCCCGGCAGCGGGCACGCGCCGTCCAGGGCGAGGCCGCGGCCGAGTTCTCGCCCGAACGCTTCGAACGGCACCTCGCCGCGCTCTACCGAACACGATCAGGAGAAGACTGATGGATGCCTCTCGCCCCACCGTCCGACGGGCCCGCGTCGTGGGGGCGACGGTGACCTACGGGGACCGCTCCGCCTCGTGTCGCGCGACGGTCGAGGCCATGCTCGGGGAGGGGGTGGACCACGTGGTCGTCATCGACAACGGCTCGGCCCCGTCCTCGTCGTCCGCGCTGGAGACGCTCCGCGACGCTCACCCCGGCGTGATCACGCTGCGTCGCCGCCCCCGGAACGACGGCTCCGCGCCGGCGTTCTCCGCCGCGCTCGCGGAAGCACGACGGGCCGGAGCGGACCTGGTCTGGCTCCTGGACGACGACAACCTCCCCGTCCCGGGCTCGCTGACGGCTCTGCGTCGCCGCGAGCAGGCGCTGCGCGACGCCGGGCGGAGCGTCTGCGCCGTCGCTCCCACGCGATCGGCGACCGCGGAGCCGGACGTCGTCGCGCGCGCCATCGCCGACGACAGCGCGCGCGAACCTGTTCGCGACGCCGTCGCCTTCGCCGGCGTCGACACCCGGGTGTTCGCGCGACGGCTGCTCGAGCGGACGGGCCTGCGACGGCCGAGGCCCGCCCGCTCGTCGTCACTGCAATCCGCTCCGTACGGCGGGCTGCTGATCGGGTCCGACGTCGTCCAGGCCATCGGTGCTCCCGACGAGTCGTTCGTCCTCTACGGGGACGATCTCGAGTACACGTCCCGCATCCCGGCGGCCGGCGGGCGCCTGGAGCTCGTGCCGGAAGCGGTCGTCGTCGACCCCCGGGGGGACAGATGGATGCCTCCCGGGTTCGAGGTCCTCGCCATGTTCCGGTCTCGCAACGACGCTCTGCTCTACTACTTCCTTCGCAACCGCGTCGTCCGCGAGCTGCGCTCCGGCCCCCGGTGGACGACCGCGCGCGTCGTGAACGCCGGGCTCTTCGTCGTGCTGTGCGGCGCATGCCTCGTCCTCACCCGGAGGGCTGACAAGGCGCGCGTGATCCTGCACGCCGTCCGCGACGGAGTGACCGGACGGCTGGGCCGACGCCGGGAGCTCTGACGTCGCCGCAGCCCTCATGTCGCGCGCATCCCGCGAGCGGAGGCGGCGAGCACGTCGTCGAGGACGTTCGACACGATCTCCGCAGACCGCTCCCACGAGAAGCGCCGCACGTTCTGCCGCCCCGCCTCGATCAGGCGTCGACCGACGGCGGGAGAGGCGTCGACGGCTTCGATGGCCTCCGCGATCGAGGCGACGGAGAACGGGTCGAAGTAGAGGGCGCTGTCGCCGAGGACCTCGGGGATCGAGGCTGCGCGTGCCGCGATCACGGGCGTGCCGCACGCCTGCGCCTCGAGCGGCGGCAGACCGAACCCCTCGTACAGCGACGGGAAGGCGAAGGCCGCCGCCCCACGGTAGAGCCGCCCGAGCTCGTCGTCGCCCACCCGTCCGAGCATGACCACCTCGTCGTCGTTGCCGAGCGACGCGCTGCGGAAGGCGGGGGCTTGGCTCCCGACGATGAGGAGCCGTCGGATGCGATGCCGCGTCGCCCGTCGGAACGCCTCGACGAGACGCCGGAAGTTCTTATGGGCGTTGGGCGACGACACCCCGAGCAGATACGGCTCCCGTTCCCGATGACGTGGTCCATCCTCCGTGAACACCGGTGCGACCGCGTTGTTCACGACCTCGATCCGCGTCGGATCGAGGTGGAAGTGCGCCGCCAGTTCGCCGCGGGAGAACTCGCTCACGGTGAGCACACGCTGCGCCCCGCGCAGAAGTGGAGGGATCATCGCGCGGTACTGCGTTCGGAACAGCCGCGAGAAGCTCTCCGGGTGACGCACGTACGTGATGTCGTGATGGGTCGAGATGTGTTGTCCGTACGCCAAAGGTCCCGTGCTCCCCAGATTCAACAGCAGCGGGCGCCCGCGGCGCCGCAGCGCGGCGGGAAGCTCGAACTGTTCCCAGGCCTGCCCGGACCGACGACCGACCACGGTGAGTGTCGCGGGGTCCACCGGAAGGGTGCCACCCGGGAGGGGCGGTCGGAGCACTTCGACCGGGCGCAGATGGGCGAGGTGTCGGGTGATCTCCAGTGCGAACCTCTGCACCCCGGTGAGCGGCTGAGTGAGGAACCGTCCGTTGATGACGAGATCAGGCGCCGACGAGCTCGGGGACGTGGGGCGAGAACGGGGCATGGTGTCTCCTCCGTGATGAGTGGAGTCCCAGGGTGACGCGTCCGTCGGAGCTCTCGGAGGGGTCGCTCGACCTCAGCGCACGGGCGGCGCCTGACAAGAGCTGTGATGATTTCGCGGGTGAAAAAGCATGTGTACATGCCGCGAGGACTGGCGATCCCCGTGGCCGAGGTTCAGTGGGCGGAATCGCCCGGGGACAGGACCGCCTTGAAGGTGCGGGCGAGGATCTGGATGTCGCCGACCAGCGACCAGTTCTCGACGTAGAAGAGGTCGAGGCGGATCGCGTCGTCCCACGACAGAGCGGAGCGGCCGCTCACCTGCCAGAGCCCGCTCATGCCGGGCCGGACGATCAGGCGACGGCGCGCGGCGTCGTCGTAGAAGGCCACCTCGGCCTCCCGCTGCGGACGCGGCCCGACCAGGCTCATCTGCCCGCAGAGCACGTTCCAGAGTTGCGGGAGCTCGTCCAGGGAGTACTTGCGCAGGATGCGGCCGATGGGTGTGATCCGGGGGTCATCGGTGACCTTGAACAGCGGCTGGTCGGCGCGACCCTGAGCCTCCAGCAGCGCGCCGAGGCGGGCGTCGGCGCCGTCCACCATCGACCGGAACTTGACCATGTCGAACGGCACGCCACCCTGGCCGATGCGACGCTGCCGGTAGAGGATCGGCCCGGGACCGGAGAGGCGCACCAGCGCGGCGACCGTGGCGAGCACAGGCGAGAGCAGCAGCAGGATCGCGCCCGCACCGATGATGTCCATTCCCCGCTTCAGGAGGAACTGGCGATGCGAGTAGCGCGGCGTCTCGACGTGGACGAGCGGTAGTCCCGCGACGGGTCGCGTGTGCATGCGAGGCCCGGCCACGTCCACGAGGTCGACCGCGACGACGAGATGCTGCCGGCCGGGTTCCAGGCTCCAGCCGATCCGGCGGATCTGGTGCGCGCCGAGAGCGGCACCTCCCGACACGAGGACGGTGTCGGCGTCGACCGTCGCCAGGGAGTCGCGCAGACGGCGGGTGTCCGTCTCGGACCACTCGCCGTCGCTGTCGCCGACGTCGGTGACGTGGGTGCCGACGACGCGCAGACCCGAGCCGGGCTGCCGTTCGAGCTCCGAGATCGCGCGAGCGCACTCGTCGCGGTCGCCGACGAGGAGCACGCGTGCGGACATCCGCCCGCGGCGACGCTCCGCCCGCAGCCACCATCGGCAGAGGAGCCTGCCGCCGACCACGAGGGCCGTGCCCAGCGGCAGCGTCAAGAGGAAGTAGCCGCGCGAGAGCTCGGTGTCCGCCAAGTAGTTGGCTATGGCCACCAGCCCGAAGAGGTGCAGGGACGCACTGATGACCAGGCGGTATTCGATCGCGCCGTAGCCCACCACGCGCGGCGCGCGGGTGTTGAACAGGGCCAGGGCCCCCACCCAGGCGAGCCCCAGCACGGCTGAGAAGAGCTCGTAGCTCAACGGCGACCCGGAGACCTCTGTCTGGTGAAGGCCGACCCACAGGCCCTGGATGCCGTACACCGCGATGAAGACCGCGACCACGTCCGCCCCGAGCAGCAGCAGCGCGTATCGGCTCTGCCACGGACGGATGCTCGTCCGTGCGGGCCGGATGGTCGTCGGGCGGGTCATCGTCGACAGGCTGTGGTCCATCGTGCTCCAAAGCATCGTCCCGGGGCCGCGCTCGAGGGAGGAGACGGCAGGAGGGTGGCGGGTGACTCGGGAAGACTGCCGTGCCCGGCGCGGGTCGCCCGGACGGCGGCGATCGGCTCCGGGGCGGGTGAAGACCGGCTCACCGGCACGTCTCGGACACCGAGACGGGCGTGTTCGCAATGCCGGGCGTCGTCCGGACCGAGCCGATCCCCGCGGCGGGGTCGTACGTCGAGGTGGCGGTCACCGTGGTGCTACCGCCGGCCGGGACGGCGACGGTCACGCTGCGTCCGTTCCGCCCCCCGTCGACGCCGCTGCGATCCCAGGACGGCACGTCACCCTGGGCGGGATCCGTGCCGAGGACGGCCTGCCCGCGCGGCGAGAAGAACAGGACGTCGAGCAGCATCGTGCTGGTGGGCAGCCCCATGGACCTGTTGCGGTGCCCCTCGGTGTACGGGGGAAGACCATCGCGGGGCGCGCTGTTGGTGAGCGCGATGCTCGTGTGGACGGTCCCCGCGGCCGCGTCGCAGGTGACGGTGACGGACGAGGCCAGGTAGTACTCGAGCTTGCTGTAGGACGCATCGTTGACGAAGACGCCCAGGTCGCGACCGTCGGCGGCGAACGTTCCGGCCAGGCCGGCGCGCTCGATCGTCTGCTCCTCCGGTTCCGAGCGCATCCAGGCCATCACGCGCTGCTCCTGGACCCCGCGGGAGAGCGCCTCGATCATGGGGATCGGTGCCCACCGGCCCGTGGACAGCACCGCGAAGATGCTCCGCACGACCCGCTGGAAGTAGGCGTCGGCTGCGGGCCCGTCCGCCCCGAAGCGCACATAGGCGTCGCGGAGGAGGACCGTGACGACGTTGTCCGAGGTGATGACCTCGCCGTCGTCGAGCGTGACCGGGCCGGTGACCTCGAGGATGTGCGAGAGGGCGACGGGATCCAGTGAGACGACCCCGTCGACGGGGCTGCCGGTCACCTCGGTCCACATCGCGTCGAACAGATGGGCGGTCAGGGGGAAGTCCGGGGTCCGCGTGTAGTTCTGCGGGAACTGCCACGTGTCGCGCTCGTAGAGGGCCCGCGTCTCCGCCGGGATCTCTGCGATGTCGCGTCCGACGAGACCGGCGGCATAGAAGGTCGACGAGTCCGCCTGCTCGTCGAGCGACAGGCGGCCGTCGTCGACCCGCAGCAGCGTCATCGCGGCCGGGTTGCCGCCCGTGGCACGGACCTCGGCGTTGTTCTGGAACAGGACCAGGTAGGAGCGGGGGCCGTCCGCGCCCGCCATGTCGAGCAGCGTCGGGAGGGAGGCGCTGAGGTCGTCGAGCGTGGGACGCAGGTCGCCGATGAGCGTGGAGAACGAGGTCACCGCGTCCGCGATCTCGGGGACCACCGCCGTGGAGTCGACCCCGGTCATCATGTCGGCGGCCTCGTCGACGGCGTCGGAGATGATAGGGACGGCGTCCTGCGCGTGGCGCAGCGGCGTCAGATCCATCCCCGCCCCGTCGGTCGACAGGGATCCGGTGGACAGGTCGGTCATAAGGGTCACGCCGGCCGGGAGGGCCTTGTCGTCGATCACCGTCGCGGCGCCCGTCATGGTCTGCACGGCGTCGATGTTCGGCCCGACCGCGGGGAGGTTCGCGGCCGCCTCCCACAGGGGGCCCTGGACGATGTCGTCGGCTGCCCGGATCTCGTCGGACACCTGTGCGGTCAGGGCGCGGACGGCGTCGGCGTCGCGGTCGCGGACGGCGGCGGCGATCCCGCCCGCGGCCTCTCTCGCCGCGGTCAGGTGGTCGCGCGCGGTGCGCGCCTCTCCCCAGAGAGTCCAGGCCGCGACACCCACGGCCCCCGCGGCGACGAGGAGCACGGTCGCCGAGCCGGCGATGATCAGCCGTCGGCGGCGCCGCCGACGTCGTCGGTCGGTCCCCGTCGGGTCGGCGTGGCGACGGGTCAGGGCTTCGGGGAGGGAGGGGTCGGGGGCCGGCATTCGGGGAGCGTACGAGCGCTGTTCCGGGCGATCGCCGCCGCAGCGAGGCGGCACGGGGCACCGCGCGGGAAGTGGCTGCCCGGATTCACCCGTAGCGTGGTCCGCCCGCCGGTCAGAGGGTCACCTGGGGTGGTGAGAACGGGGTGGAACGGCGTCCGTGCCAGGCGGGTGAACGCGGAAGCTCCACCGGGTGAGGTGCACGGCGAAACGCGGGGCCGGGGACCGCATCAGAGCCGCGCCCGGGCGGTGAGGCCCGCTTTACACGGGTATTCCTCTCGTGAGTCCAGGGATCCGCCGACGCGCGAGCGTCATCCCTGCACCGGAGTGAGGAACCCCGCGTGAGCAGTACGTCCCCCCACGTCGTCATGGTGACCAACGCCGTCGCCCCGGACAAGCTCGGCGGGCTCGAGCGATACGTCCGCGAGCTGTCGGCGGCACTCGTCCGGGTCGGCACGACCGTCACCGTGGTCGCGAAGCGAACGGATGCCGCGCAGCCCCTGGTCGAGGACGGGGAAGACGGCGTCCGCCTGCGTCGCTACGTGCCGCCGTCCAAGTCCGACCCCCTCTTCGGCGTGCGCTACCCCCTCGCCGTGACGCGGGGTGTCGATCGCGCGATGCGCGCCGCGCTCGCCGACGCCGGTGCCCGGAGGGCCATCGTGCACGGGCATTTCCCCGTCCCGATGCTGGGTCTCACGACCCGGCGCGTGCCGTACGTGTACACGTGCCATGCGCCGGTCTACAAGGAGGTGCTGTCCGAGCGCCGCGGGTCGTACTTCCTCCCCGCTCCCGTGCAGAAGGCGGCCGTGGCGGGTCTTCGGGCCGCGGAGCGGCGCGTTATCCACCGCGCCCACACCCTCATCGCCCTGAGCGACTTCGTCCGGTCCGAGGTCGCGGAGCTGAGCCCGCTGGCCGCCGACCGCGTCGTCCGCATCCCCGGCGGTCTCGACACGGACTGGTTCTCACCCGACGACGCCGTCCGGGGCGGGTCGTCCGACGAGGTGGTCCTCTTCACGGCCCGGCGTCTGGTCGAGCGGACGGGTGTCGACCGTCTGGTCCGGGCGATGCCGCACGTGCTCGCGCGCGAGCCGCGGGCCCGTCTCGTCGTGGCCGGCGCCGGACCGCTCCGCGCAGAGCTGGAACGGGACATCGATCGCTGGGGGCTGCGCGACCGCGTGCGGCTCCTCGGCCGCGTGTCGGAGGTCGAGCTGCGGGACTGGTACCGACGAGCCGACCTCGCGGTCACCCCGACCGCCGCGCTGGAGGGCTTCGGACTGTCGACCGTCGAGGCCCTCGCCTGCGGGACGCCGGCCTTCGTGACCCCGGTGGGCGCGAATCCCGAGGTCGTGAGGGGGCTGTCGCCCCGCCTCATCGCCCGCGGGGCGGGGGCGGGTGAGATGGCTAGAGGCATCCTGGAGCTCCTCACCTCGGACGAGCTCCCCGCCATTCGCGCACGGGCGCGCGACTTCGTGCACCCGGCCCTCGGCTGGTCAGCGGTCGTGGACGCGCACGCCGAGCTCTACGACCGGATGCCGGCGACCTCGTGAGCGACTCCGTCCGCGTCACGGTGCTCGTGCCGTCGATCAGCGCGTCCCGCCTCGAGCGGGCTCGCACCTGGCTGGCCGCGCTCACGGCGGAGGGGTTCGACGTTCGCGTCGTCGCCAACTCCGCGTCGGCCGCGGCCTCCGCACCGCGGCTGTCCGCCACGGTCGTCGACACGGGGGCCAACCCCGGCTTCTCCCGCTCGATCGTGGCCGCGCTCGAGGGCGCGCCCGCGTGGGACTGGGTGCTCCTCATGAACGACGACCTCGACCTGGCTGCCGCGGCGCCCGCGGCCATCCGTCGCGTCCTGGCCGACCACGGCGAGGCCGACGCGACGATCGTGCACCTCGGCGACGAGCCGGCGCGGGCGCTGCCGACCGTCGGCGGCGTCTTCGCCTCCGTGTCGCTGCTCGACGCCCTGCGGCACCGTTTCGGACGGGCGGACCAGGCGGGGCGCGAGCACCGCGCCGCCCGACGGGGCCGTGAGGGGGTGGCATCCACCTATCGCTCCTTCAGCGCGGTCGCGATCTCGCGTGCGTCCTGGCGACGCGTCGGAGGCCTCGATCGGCGGTTCGTGTTCTGCTACGAGGACGCGTTCTTCGTCCGCCGGCACCGGGCCCTGGGCGGTGAGGAGCCGGTCTGCGTCGACGTGGGAATCCGCCACGAGAAGTCCGCCAGCACGGGTCAGCACATCCGGACCGTCCTGCCCGCCATCGCCTTCTCCGCGTTCCGGTACCTCTGCGCCATCGGGGTCACGGAACGCCGGGCGTCGCGCGTGGTCGTCGCAGCCCTCCTCCTCCGCGTGCCGTTGGTCCCCTTCGCCTCCGCGCGGACCGGCGAGCACCTGCGCGGCATCGTCGCCGCGATCCGTTCCGTCTCCTCCCGCCGCGAGCCGGCGCTGCCCCGCTATGCCGACATCTGACGCCGCCCTTCCCGGACCCGCTGACGCTCGCCTCGCCTGGTGGGCCGTCGCCGACGGCTCCCTCGACGTGCGCTATTCCGACGCGTTCGACGGCGGCGCCGAGGTCGTCGTCGTCCCGGTCGGGGCCGTCGAGCCCGTCTCGCTCATCGGCCACGGCGCGGAGCTGTGGCGACGACTCGTCGAGAGCGGCCCGTGGGAGCCGAGCGCCCTGGATGCCGCGGACGTCTCGCTCCTGGAGGAGATGCGCGTCGTCGGGCTGACTCATCTCGGCGGCCGGCCGCCGACCGTCGTGACCGACCTGCGCGTGCCGACGCTGTCGTCGCCGCTGCACGAGCTCGTCTACGGCGTGGTCGGGAACGTCGCCCGCGAGCGGGGGATCCGCTGCGTCTTCATCAAGGGGCCCACCCTGCACCTGCAGGGGCTGCGGGAGCGGGAGCATTCCGGCGACGTCGACGTCTGGTGCCAGCCGGACCGCTGGGACGAGCTGGCCGAGGCCCTCGCCACCCGGGGGTGGCGGCGGGAGGCGGACCCGTGGCGCGGCACGAGCGTGAACCATTCGGCCACCATGACGCCCCTCCTCTGGGGGTGTGAGATCGACGTGCACCGGCGCATGCCGGGCGCCGTCCACGACGACGAGCGGGCTTTCGCCGCGCTCTGGCGCCACTCTTCGGAGGTCTGCTTCGCGGGGGTGCGCGTGCGCGTCCCGACTCCGCCGATGCATGCCGTCGTGTCGGCGCTGCACGGCGTCCGGCCGGAGATCGGCCGCCTCGGACGGGACGCCGCGGGGTCCGAGAACGCCGTCCGGCTCCTGGCCCGGCCGGGGACGCTGGCGTGCGCCAAGGACCTGGGCGCGGTCGTCGCTCTGCGGACCGAGCTGCTGGAGGTCGTGTCCCCGTCCGAGCTGCGGGGATACGACCAGGGCACCCCGCGCGACTGGGTCTGGCGGGGCCAGCCGGACCGTGTCCGCGCGTACTGGGTGGCCCTGCGCGAGCAGCGGCTGTGGCTGCGGCTCCGGCTGATGTTCCGGCTGCTGTGGCCGAACGCGGACGTCGCCGCGGAGTCCGCGCGTCGCGCGGGCGACCGCGCGGGCGGATCGGTGCGGGCGCGGCTGCGTCGCATCGTGCGCGGCGCACGGGGATGGCTGCGGACCTCCCTGCGCCGGTAGCGCACGGGTCTCGCGGCTGCGACCCGTGGCATCCCGCGCTTCTTCTCGGAGGGGGCACGGCGCGCAGAGGTCGAGCCGTGCGCGTCGTCCGGCGTGCGCGACGGGCCTCAGCGGGCCCAGGACCGCCAGCGCGGCGCCGCCGCGTCGCCGTCGAGGATCGGCGGTGCGAGCGGAGACGGGGATGCCGCCCGCCGACAGGCGTCGACGGCGAGGACGAGCAGCGGCACGAGGGAGACGGCGGAGGTCGGCCCGTACTTCAGGATCGGGAACGTCGTCTCGGTGAAGCTGATGACGAGGAAGCCGAGGACGAACGACATCGCCGCGATGCCGCGCGAGCGACGGGTCTGGCGGGCCGCGCCCACGAACGCGAGCGTGACCACGACCGCCACCGCCGCGACGAGCACCACGCCGCCCTGGACGAGCAGCGTCAGAGCCTCGTTGTGCGCATGGCTCGCGGCGCTCGAGAGGTAGCGGCGCAGCTCGGCGTAGTGGTCGGCGTACCAGGTCGCCCCGAGGCCGAAGAGTTCGTTCTCGCGCCACCTCTCGATGTTGAACATCCAGATGCCGCCGCGGTAGGTGTACGCCGACGGGTCCGTCTCACCGAAGGGGATGCGGAACAGCGCGACCACGGCGACCGCGAAACCGGCCGTGCACAGGACCCGCCACGGCGCGCGGGGGAGGAGCCAGCCGACCACCACGACAGCGAGGACGACCACGGTCCCCGACAGCGCCGTCCGCGACGAGGTCAGCACGAGGGCCGCCCCGATCGCACCGACGATTGCGAATTGAATCACCCACCGTTTCACCAGGAAGGCGAAAGGCAGCGACATCGCCAGGAACATTCCGAGGATGTTCGAGTGGGAGAAGATGCCCGCCAGCAGCGGCGCTCCCGTGATCGACTTCTCCACCTGCGCGAGGCCGGCCGACATGAACACGTTCTGCGGGGCGACGACCGTCCCCACCAGCGACACCGCGGCGACGAGGCCGCCGAGATACCCCAGCACGACGAGGTCGGACAGGCGGATGCCGGTGGCCACGACGAGGAGCCCGACCACCGCGGGAACGAGGATCGAGACGACCAGACCCCTCTCGAGGAGGAACTGCGACGCCAGGAGGACCGCCGACGGCAGCGTCACCACGGCCACTGCGAGGAGGCTGACGCGGGTGAACAGCAGGGCGACGCCGGCGATGGCGAGGGCCAGGAGCGGCACGCCGATGCCGACCAGCGAGTACGTCAGGGCGACCGGCGGCGCTGCGACCACCGCTTCGCCCTCCGTATAGAACGCACGGTTGGTGGTGAGGGCCTCGGCGATCGGCCCGGCGGTCGAGTACAGCCACAGCAGCGCCACGAGCAGCCGACGTGGAACGGGGCCCGGATTCAACCCCCGCGGCGCTGCGGGGGCGGGGGAGGCGGCCGGCGCGGCCGTCATTACTGTGTGCACGCCCGACACAGTACAAATCCTGGGGAGACCGCATGACCGCCGCCGTGGAGTCGCGCTCGAGGCGACGGGGCGCGATCGCCCTGCTCGTCGCCCAGTGGGGGCGCTACGCGCTGCAGGTCGGCGGGATCGTCCTGCTCGCGCGCCTCGTCGCGCCCGACGAGTTCGGGCTCGTCGCCCTCGGCGCCGCACTCGCCGGTCTCGCCGCGGTCCTCGGCGACTTCGGTCTGAGTCTCGCCGCCCTCCGGGCGCCGACGCTCTCCCCGGCGCAGCGCGACAACCTCTTCTGGATCAACACCGTCGTCGGACTGGTGGCCGCCGGGCTCGTCGTCGCGCTCGCCGCGCCCCTGGCAGCCCTCTACGGCGACGAGCGCCTCGTCGTCGTGATGGGGCTGCTCGCGCCGGCCTTCGCGCTGCGGGCGGCGAGCGTGCAGTTCCGCGTCGAGCTCAACCGGACGCACCGGCTCGAACGCCTGGCGGTGTCGGAGTTCGCGGGTGACGCGCTCGGCCTGGTCGTCGCGGCCGCCCTCGCGCTCGCCGGGGCGGGGTACGTCGGCCTCGCGCTGCAGGGCACCGTCGCGGCGCTGCTCACCCTCGTCCTGGCCGGGGTGCTGAGCGGATGGCGGCCCGGCCGGCCGCGCCGCGACGCCGAGATGCGGGGGCTGCTCTCGTTCGGCGGGAACACCTTCGCCACGCACGTGCTGAACTACGCCTCGGCGAACGTCGGCACGATCGTGATCGGCCAGCAGTTCGGCAACGGAGTAGTCGGATTCTTCGGTCGGGCGAATCAGCTGGTGAATCTTCCGATCGACCAGCTGGCGACGCCCCTCACCCGCATCGTCGTCCCCCGGCTCGTCGACGCCGTGGACGCCGACGACCTGCTGTCCCGTCTCCGTCGTTTCCAGACCGTGCTCTGCTACCCCGTGCTCGCCTACCTCAGCGTCTTCGTCGCGACAGCCGAGCCGGCAATCGTCACGGTGCTCGGAAGCGCCTGGAGGGATGCCGCCCCGTATGTACCCGTCCTCGCGATCGGCGCGCTCTTCCAGACCCTCGGGTACGTCGGCTACTGGGGCTTCGTCTCGCGGGACAGGTCCGGGATGCTGCTGATCTCCGAGGCCGCGGGCCGCATCGCGATGATCGCGCTCGCCGTCGCCCTCGTGCCTCTCGGCCCGCTCTGGGTGGCGGCGGCGCTGGCGGTCGGACACGTCCTCATCTGGCTCGTCGCCACCACCGTGTTCCTCCCGCGGGCGGGGCTGGACGGGTGGGCGCTCGCGGCGCCCGGCATCCGTCCCGTGGTCATCTTCGGCACGGCGGGGCTGGCCGGGTGGGGGGCGGCGTCGGTCTGGGCGGGGGCCGCCGACGACCTCACCCGACTGGTGATCGGCGTCGGCGCCTGGGCGGCCGCCGCCCTCATGATGAGCGCAGTCTGCGGCCGGGGCGATCTCCGGACGCTCCGCGAGCTCGTCCTCCGACGGTGACCCGCCCGCCCCTTCCCCGCCTCGAAGAGACCCCATGCACATCGTCAGCGTCACCCGTTCCGTGCCCCACCCCGGCATCACCCACGCCGGCGGCGAGTACTACCTGCGCCACGTCACGGCCCTGCGGTCCCTCGGCCATCGCGTGACGATCGTCGCGCCCCGCACCGCCGACAACGAGCGCGCCGCGGCCCTCGCCCCCGACGGCGTGCTGCTGTACGGCGACGGGGACCTCTCCGCGCTCACGCGCACCGAGCGTCTGCTCCTGCGGATCGTTCCCGCCGTGGTGACGGTTCGGGAGCGGCGGGCGATCCTGGGCGACCCGGCGGTCCGCGGTCAGGTCGCCCTCGCGGATGCCGTGGAGTACCAGTGGACGCAGGCCGCGACGCTCGCCCAGGCTCTCTCCCGCCGGGGGTTCCGCACCGCGCGTCGCATCGTCGTGCTGCACGACGTCATGACGCAGCAGACGCGCCGACAGCTCGCGGACACCGCGGCATCCCTCGGCCTCCGCGCGCAGCGCCTCCTGAAGCACCTCGCGGTGCGCGCCGTCGAACGGCGGGCCGTCGCCGGCGCCGACGCCGTGGTGGTCTTCAGCGAGAAGGATGCCGCTGAGGCCCGCGCTCTCCGCCGGCGGGGGAGCGACGTGGTGACGGTGGTCCGCCCTCCGCTCGCCGCCGGGGTCGGGGAGCGGCCCCCGCGCGCGGGGGCGGCATCCACATTCCGGGTCCTCATGGTCGGGTGGTTCCGTCGCAGCGACAACGCCGACGCGGCGCTCTGGCTCGCGCGGGAGGTGTGGCCCGGCGTCGTCGCCCGTCTGCCCCACGCCCGGCTCGTCCTGGCCGGCGGCGACCCGACCGAGGAGATGCGCGGGCTCGACGCGCGGGACGAGACCGTCACGGTCACCGGCTACCTCGACAGCCTCGACGAGGAGTATCTCGCCGCGGATGCGGTCGCGATCCCCATGCGACAGGGGGCCGGCGTGAAGTTCAAGACGGTCGTCGCCATGCTCCAGGGGTGCCCCGTCGTCTCGACGGCCGTCGGACTCGAGGGCATCACGGACGACCCGGCCCTCGTCTGGCGGCAGGCGGAGACGCCGGAGGCCTTCGCCCGGGGGCTCATCGACGCGGCGCTCTCGCCCGACGACGCGACGTCCGTGGCCGACCGCGCGCGGGACTGGGCGCGGCGCGAGTTCTCGGACGAGGCGTTCCGCGACGCGCTGACCCGCCTGTTCGCGGAGCAGGTTCACCCGCCCGCACCCGGGTGCCCCGTCGCGGAACCGTCGACGGGGGCGGTGTGAGAGTGAGCATCCCCGACCCGGCGACGACAGGACGACAGGTGAACCCGTATTTTCCCGAGAGCTTCGGTGTGGTGTCCCCCGTGAACGAGCCGGAGACGTTGCGGCGCTGCCTGGCGGCATCCCCCGACATCGCCGACGGCACGGTGCGCCTCCGGACGGTCCTGGACGCCCGTTCCGCGCCCACCGTCATCGCCGATGCCCTCACCGACATGGACGTGCCCTTCGTCGTCTACGCGCACCAGGACGTCTACCTGCCGACGGGGTTCTTCGACATCCTCGCCCGGCAGCTCGCCGAGCTCGAGGAGACCGATCCCGACTGGGCGGTCGTCGGCGCCATCGGACGCGACGCGGCGCTGCAGGACAAGGGCGAGGTGTGGAGCACCGATCGCGGGATGGTGGTGGGCCGTCCGATCGCCGGACCTGCGCCCATCGAGTGCCTCGACGAGTGCCTCCTCGTGCTGTCCCTCCGCGCGTTGCCGTTCGTCGACACCGCCCTGCCGCACTTCCACCTCTACGGCGTGGACATCGTGCAGAACGCCAAGCGCGCGGGGGCGACGTCGTACGCGCTGCCGATGCGCATCGTGCACCATGCGAAGCCGATCACGTCGCTGGGCGGCGGGTACGCCCTCGCCCACCGGTACATGCGACGCAAGTGGCGCGCACGTCTGCCCCTGACGACGCTCATCGCCCCGCTGGAGCGGGTGCCGTGGAAGCTGTGGAAGATGCGCCTGGGCGCCCGGGTGCGCAGCCACGTGCCGGCCCGGCACACGTACGGTCAGGCGACCGATCCGGTCGCCATCGCGCGCGAGCTCGGATACGAGTGACGCGGACGCCGGGTGCCCATTCGACGATGGGTGCCCCGGCTGTCCGCTCCCGGTCGCCGGGGTCGTGTTCCGGATGCCGCCGACGTCAGCGGCGGGGCCAGAGGTCGACGGTCGGCGCCCAGACCCTTCCGAGGGCCGCGCGTTGCGCGTCGACGGTGTTGCCGTCCAGGTAGTGGTCCCACGCGGCGACCGTGCGCGCGCGCCAGGCGTCGACGTCGTCCGTTCGGACGGCGCGGACCAGGTCGATCAGCCCGTCCTCGATCGTCAGCGGCGCCGGCAGGCAGGGGAGCGCGGCGATCCGCCGCGCCAGGATCGGG
>VGAV01000020.1 GCA_016870695.1 Actinomycetota bacterium
CTCCACAGGGGTTGTTCACAAGCATCGCGGCGTTTCACGCAGTCTGTCCACAAAGTTATCCACAGGGTCGTTTGCAGGCGGGAATCGCCGTCCTTACCGTGGGGGCAGCCCCTCAGGCACACCCGTGCCATCGTGCGTCTCATGTCGGACGTTCGTGATGTGATCCCGGAACCACCACATCTCGTCCCTGACATCCCGGCCCGCCGCAGCCGGTCGATCGCAGGGGCGCCTCGACGAGAACGGAGTCCACGTGTCGATCGCCGACATCGCAGAAGAACGTCTCGGAGGCCAACGGAAGCCCGAGCGCACGCCGCCCCACGACCTCCTCGCCGAGCAGAGCGCCCTGGGCGGGATGCTGCTGTCGAAGGACGCTGTCGCCGACGTCATCGAGACGCTGCGCGGCGCGGACTTCTACGTCCCGAAGCACGAGCTGATCTTCGACGCGATCCTCACGCTGTATTCGCACGGCGAGCCGACCGACGTCGTGGCCGTCACGGACGAGCTCATCAAGTCCGGCGAGCTGCAGCGCGCCGGGGGAGCGGACTACCTCCACACCCTCACCTCGATCGTCCCCACGGCCGCCAACGCCGGCTACTACGCGTCGATCGTCGCCGAGCGTGCGCTGCTGCGCCGCCTCGTTGAGGCCGGCACCCGCATCGTGCAGATGGGGTACGCGGGGGAGGGCGACCCGACCGAGCTCGTCAACAGCGCGCAGGCCGAGATCTACAACGTCTCGGGCGACGACAGCGCCGAGGACTACATCCCCCTGACGGTGGCCGTGGATGCCGCTGTCGACGAGATCGAGGCCGCTCGCGGCCGCGACGGGTCGATGACCGGTATCCCGACCGGCTTCGCCGGTCTCGACCAGCTGACCAACGGTCTGCACCCCGGTCAGATGATCGTCCTCGCCGCCCGCCCCGCCATGGGTAAGTCGACGCTCGCGCTCGACTTCGCCCGCGCCGCCGCGATCAAGTCGAACGCGCCATGCATTTTCTTCTCCCTCGAGATGGGGCGCAGCGAGATCGCGATGCGCCTGCTCAGCGCCGAGGGCGCGATCCCGCTGCAGAGCATGCGCAAGGGAACGCTCGACTCCCGCGACTGGACCACCGTCGCCGCGACCCGCGGCCGCATCAACGACGCGCCCCTCTACATCGACGACAGCCCGAACATGACGCTGGTCGAGATCCGCGCCAAGTGCCGTCGCCTCAAGCAGCGTGAGGGTCTGAAGATGGTCGTCATCGACTACCTCCAGCTGCTCACGAGCGGCAAGCGCGTCGAGTCGCGTCAGCAGGAGGTCAGCGAGTTCTCGCGTGCGCTCAAGCTGATGGCGAAGGAGCTGCAGGTTCCCGTCATCGCGCTGTCGCAGCTGAACCGTGGAGCCGAACAGCGCGCCGACAAGAAGCCGGCCCTGTCCGACCTGCGTGAGTCCGGCTCAATCGAGCAGGACGCCGACATGGTCGTGCTCCTGCACCGCGAGGCCGCCTACGAGAAGGACAGCCCCCGCGCCGGCGAGGCCGACCTCATCGTCGCCAAGCACCGTAACGGCCCCACCGACACGATCACGGTCGCGTTCCAGGGCCACTACTCCCGGTTCGCCGACATGGCCCCGGGCATGTGACCGCAGTTCTCCGGCGAGGCGGATCGTGAAGCTTCTTCTGACCTCCGGGGGAGTCACCAACGGCAGCATCCGCACCGCCCTCATCGAGCTGCTCGGCAAACCGATCAAGGAGTCGCGTGCGCTGCTGATCCCGACGGCGCAGTGGGGACACCCGCTGTGCTCACCTGAGAGCGTGTGGCGCACCGTCGCGGGCCAGTGGGGCGGAAAGGCAGGACTTGCCGACCTCGGCTGGAAGTCGGTCGGCGTCCTCGAGCTCCTCGCGCTGCCGACCATCCCGGAAGACCGATGGATGCCATGGGTCCACGCCGCCGACGTTCTCCTCGTCGACGGGGGAGAGGCGGTCTACCTTGCGCACCAGCTGCGCGAGTCCGGTTTGGGCGCGCTGCTGCCGTCGCTGACGAATACAGTCTGGGTCGGAGTGAGCGCCGGCAGCATGGTGCTGACCCCGCGGATCGGCCCCGCGTTCGTCGAGTGGCAGCCGGACGGCACGGACGAGACCCTCGGCATCGTCGACTTCTCGATCTTTCCGCACCTGGACTACCCGGGCTGGTCGACCAACACGACGGAGAAGGCCCGCGAGTGGGCCGCCGACATCGGCGGACCGGCGTATGCGATGGACGACCAGACGGCGCTCGCGGTCGTGGGTGATGAGGTGCGCGTCGTGTCCGAAGGGCACTGGGAGTCCTTCGGCCGCGACTGACCCGCTTACGGCTTCCAGAACCCCAGCGCGCACATGAGCCGGGTCTCGTCGTCGGCGTCCGCCGGCGGGTCGATGGCCGGCGGGAACACCCCGAACTGGCGCCACTCGTCCGCGTGCGGGGTGACGTGCTCATTCATCCCGGCGATCAGCTCGGGGGAGAGGTGGAACGGGATGCCGAACTCTTTCGCAATAGAGTACGCCTGGGAGGCGCGGTACATCGCCAGATGCGTGAGGCCCTCCCCGGCGGGGTAGTCGCCGTAGGTGAAGCGAAAGGTCTCCGCGAAGTCTCCGGTGCGCACCGCCGCGGTTGCGTCGTCATTGAGGGCGTCGTAGGACGCGATCGGGTCGTCGCCCAGCAGGTCGGCGTCGCCGAACGGGTCGCCGTCGGCGGCCGCGCGCCCGATGATCACATCGGGCACCCACGCTTCGTCGTACGCATGGCGGCCCAGGATGCCGAGCAGCGTCGGCGACTCGAGCTGACTCCACTCCTGCGGCACGGGGGAGGAGAAGTCGGCGGGGTCGAGCTGGTCGATGACCTCACGCAGCGCGGCGTCGGCATGGAGGAAGAGTTCCGCGGGAGTCATGGCGGGGACGATACTCCGGAGACGGAGGGGTGGGCCAGGGGATCTCTGACGGTCGTTCCGGCGCCGCCGGGCCGCCTATGCGCTCGGCGTGATGGGCTCGGACCCGGTCGACAAATCCGGGGAGGGAGGAGGTCGCATCGGCCGCGCCGTGACGGCGTGCCCCCACTAAACAGGGCGCAGTGGGCCCTTAGTATCCACGAGCCGTGACAAGCTAGCGCCGAGGCCGACGCTGCCCCGCGCGACCTCACATTCGCCGGTACACCGCCCACTCGCAGAGGACACCATGGCTGCAGAACAACTCGTCCAACGGGCTGCGCGCGCTCGCGCGTCGCTCGAGTACCTCGACGAGCAGGGCGCGGACGGCTGCTACATCCCGATCGCCGACGTCTGGCTGGCCGTGCGCGAGAGGGTGCCATTCACGGAGCACGAAGCGCAACCGACCCAGAAGGGTCGGCCCCGCGGCGAGAGCGATTGGCGGTGGTCCAGCGCTGACCTCGCTGCCGCCGGGTGGTTGCGTAAACACCCCGATGGCTCTGGCCAGTGGGCAATCACGGATGCCGGTCGGCAGGCACTGCGAGACTTTCCTGGAGACGAGCTCCATGCCGAGGCGACTAGACGCTACGCGGCGGGACGAGTCGAGCTGCAGTCGGCCATCGCCGAAGCGCTGCCCTCAACCTGGGTGTCCACGGACGGTGCCCAGCGAAAACTTCTTGAAGCGGCGCGCGTCTGGGTGGAGCAATCGCTGCAGAAAGGTGCGTCCGTTTTCAGCCCCGGCCGAGATGTGTGGTCCGCAGACGCTGTCGAGCGCCTTCACCATGTGTGGTCGATTGCGGAGAAAGAGGAGGGCAAGAACTTCGCCGAGAACGTCGCGAGCCAGCTGGGGGATGAGAGCGACGACGTCAAACTTCTGATGGCCGAGATCGTCGCCCTGCAGATCCTCCCCATCTCCTCAGCGATAGGTCATGCGAAGAAGACCCAGAAAGTCGAAGCGGTGCTCGCGTTGATGCAGCACAGGGTGTCGATTCCTGCACTCTTCGACGAAGCCTTCGGCGGCGGGGCGTTCAATCCCGGATCAGGGATGTTGTCGCGGGTCAACCACGCCGTCACGATCATCCTCAACATGGCGAAGGCGTGGGTCGAGCTCGAGGCCGATGAGCAGGAGGCCGTTCTTCTCGATCCGATCGCTTGGCGCGACTTCATCCTCGGAATCGAGGGCGACGACTTTCCCACCCAGCGCTGGTCACTGATGTACCTGGTGCATCCGGGATTCTTTGGTCCCATTGTGTCGACGGACCACCGCCGCCGCATACGCGATGCTTTCATCGGGGAGATCGGCGGCACTTCTTCCGGTGACCCCGACGTGGATCTGCAGCGAATTACCCTCGCTCTGCAGCAGAAAACGGGAAAACCGGTCGACCTCTATAAGACCCCCCATCGCGAGATGTGGCAGGACGCCTCCCCGCCCGCGCCGGAGCCCGACCCACGACCCGTCGACTCCACGGAGCTGCAGACGGAGCCGCGCGGGTTCCGTCCCGGCGACGTGGACATCGCGACGCTCAGTGATCAGCTGAAGCTCGACGGTCAGTGGATTGCGCGCGTCATCGATGCGCTGCACCGTCGCGGACAGGTCATCCTCTATGGCCCCCCGGGCACCGGGAAGACCTACGTCGCCAAGGCGATAACCAAGGCACTCAGCACGAAAGCGGATGCGTCCGTTCGTATCCAGTTTCACCCGTCGTACACCTACGAGGATTTCTTCGCCGGCTATCGCCCCCGTGAAAAGAACGGGCAGCTAGTTTTCGAGCTCACCAGGGGTCCGTTACGTCGAATCTCAGATGCCGCCCGCCGGGATCCCGACGTGACGCACGTCCTCATGATCGATGAGATCAACCGAGCCAACCTCTCGAAAGTGTTCGGTGAGCTCTACTATCTGCTCGAGTACCGCGACGAACCCATCGACCTGCTCTACGCCGGCTCCGGCACCGACGGCGGGGACACCTTCTCCTTGCCTCCGAACGTCGTCATCATCGGGACGATGAACACCGCTGACCGTTCCATCGCGCTGCTCGACTCCGCGATGCGCCGACGGTTCTCGTTCTTCGAACTGCACCCCGACGTACCGCCCGTCGCTGGCATCCTGGATCGGTGGACTGCCGTGTATCCGCAGACGTTCGACCTCGCCGGACTATTCGCGGAACTCAACTCGCGAATTCGTGACCGCGAAGATCGCATCGGTCCCAGCCACCTGCTGCGCACGGATGACCTTAGTCGTTCCGCGCTCGACGCGATTTGGACCGAGAGCCTGATGCCTCTTCTCGAGGAACGACATCTCGGAAGCGCCACTGATGTGCACGCGACCTTCGCTCTGTCGGTTCTGCTCGGGAAGATGACGCCTGCCGCTTGGGACGTTGACGCAGAGAGCGCTTCGGGGGAGGAGCCGCGAGCGTGAGCTCCCCGCCGTCGCGCATCTACATCAGCGAGAAGGGCGAGAGCATCGTCACGCTCACGCTCGCTGAGGCGATGGAGCTGCAGGAGATGCGCTTTTGCACGGTCAGCCCCACGCCTCAGTCCGGGCGGTGGCGCATCTCGGACGTCGCCCGAGTCGGAACCGCGATCGTCGGCGGCAAAGCACTGCACATCGTGCCGAAGACGCCTCTCGAGAACATCGTCCATATGGCATCCCTCGGTCGGCGGCATATCTCGCTGCGAGCGGATGCGGTCGCTTACGGAAGCGAGACAGCATTCCCGGCGGCGCTCGCGCGCGCGTTCCTGCTCGAAGTTCAGCGCGTAACCCGACGCGGGCTGGTCAAGGGCTACGAGCAGGTCCACGAATCCGCGTCCGTCATGCGTGGGAGGTGGGACGTGTCCCGGCAGCTGGCTATCCGACCGGGAATGCCGCTTCCCCTTGAGGTTGAGTACGACCATTTCAGCGAAGACGTACCCGCTAACCGCGTGCTTCACACCGCGATCAGAGCACTTCGGGCGCTCGACCTCCCGAGCAGTGTCGACACCATCCGATCGCAACTGGAAACCGACTTCCTCGAGGTCGGAACCGTTCCGCGGGGTATGCCCCTGCCGCCCTTCACCCTCACCCGGCTCACCGATCACCTGAGCACTGCGCTGGTGCTCGCTCGCGCGATCCTGGATGCCGTCTCCTGGACGCACCGCGAAGGCGCTCGCCGCGGCGGCACCTTCTTGGTGAATATTGCGACCATCTTCGAAGCGTTCGTCGCGGAACGACTGCGGGCGATTCTCACGCCGCGTGGACACGCGGTGACGACGCAGGATCGGCGGTGGTGGCTCGACTCCGACCGTTCGGTCGCGCTGCGCCCCGACATCGTCGTTTCCCGGGAGGAGCCCCTGTGCGTCGCCGACACGAAGTACAAGGTGCTCGCAGACGGGACGGGTGCGCCACCGACCGGCGACGTGTACCAGATGGTTGCCTACGGACTCGCGCTGCAGGTGCCGACCGCGCACCTCATCTACGTCTCGGGCGATGTCATCTCTCGGAGTATCTCGGTTCCGGCCGCAGGGGTCGACATCGAGATGCACGCGGTGGATCTGAGCGGCGACGTCAACGCACTCGAGGCGGAAATGCTGCGGTTGGCGGACTCGATCACCCGCCCGCCGCGACGTGCCGCCGTGGCGGAGCGACGGAGTTCCCTACCGATAACGTGATCCTGACTACAAGAACGAAGCCGGGGGGCATATTTCGTGAACAGTGACATCTTCTGGATCATCGGCATCGTCGTCGCCGTCGGGGCGGTGCTGCTGATCCTGCTGATCGGCTTCTTCATCTTCCGGGCCTGGTACCAGGTGCCGCAGGCCGACGAGGCAATCGTCATCGTCGGTAAGAAGCAGCGCGGTGATGACGGTCTGACGTCGAACATGACGGTCATCACCGGCGGCGGCGCCTTCGTGAACAGGCTCACGCAGCGGTCGGACCGGATCTCGCTGCGGTCGCGGCAGATCAAGATGGAGCCCGTCGCGCAGACGAAGAACGGTGTGACCATCCACCTCGCGGGCGTCGCGCTCGTGAAGATCGGGTCGCTGCCCGACCAGGTCCGCGCGGCCGCCGAGCGCTTCGCCTCGCAGGACCAGGCGATCGACGTCTTCACCACCGAGCAGCTCGAGGGTGCGCTGCGCGGTGTGGTCGCGAAGCTGAACGTCGAAGAAGTGATGCAGGACCGCCAGAAGCTCGGTGACGAGATCGCCGAGGGCATCAAGGGCGACCTGCTCGCCCAGGGTCTCGTGCTCGACTCCTTCGCGATCCAGGGCGTCACCGACCGCAACGGCTACATCGAGGCTCTCGGCGCGCAGGAGGTCGAGCGCGTCAAGCGCGAGGCCGAGGTCGCCCGCATCGAGGCGGCCCGCGAGGTCAAGGCGCGCCAGCTCGCGACCGAGGAAGCGAACCTCATCGAGCAGACCGCGTTCGACAAGAACACGGCGGCATCCAAGTCCGAGGTCGGACGCGCCAACGCCGAGGCGGAGCAGGCCGAGAACCTCGCCCGCGCCGAACGCGAGCAGGCGGTGCTCGTGCAGCGTGCCGAGAACCGTCAGGCCGAGCTCGACGCCGACGTGAAGCGCGTCGCGGATGCCGAGAAGTACCGCAAGCAGACCGAAGCCGACGCCGAGTCCTACGCGCGCCAGAAGAAGGCCGAGACCGACCGCCAGGTGGCGCAGCAGGAATCGGATGCCGAGGCCTACGCGGTGCAGCGACAGGCCGAGGCCCGGCAGGCCTCGGCGGCGGCGGAAGCCGCCGCAGTCCGTGCCCGCGCTGAGGCCGAAGCCGAGGCACTGCGGGCGAAGTCGACTGCCGAGGCCGAGGCGCTCCGCGCTCGGGCCAACGCCGAAGCGGAAGCCATCCGCGCGAAGGGTGAGGCGAGCGCTGCGGCGATCCAGGCCGAGGCCGAGGCGCTGCGCGAGAACCAGGAGGCAATCCTGGGTCGCGAGCTCATCGGGCAGCTCCCCGCGCTGATGGCGGAGTTCGCGAAGGGCTACCAGAATGTCGGCAACGTCACCCTCGTGGGCGGCGACACGGCCGGTACGCACATCGCCCGCGAGCAGGCGGCGGGCCTGACCGCGACGTTCGAGAGCGTGAAGTCGGCGACCGGCGTAGACCTCGGCGCAATTCTGCAGGGGCAGGCGTTCGGTCGGGGAGTGGCGTCGTCGCGGGAGGCGCAGGCCTAAACGGTGGCGAGCGAGTAACGTCTCGCGGAAGCGCACATGCAACGACAGCAAGATACTGTCGCACAACATGATGGGGTGCGGGGGAGTGGGAACAATGGCAACTATGACGTCATCGACGCCACCTAGAGGGCTCCCCCGATGAGCGATCTCGAGCCCAGGGCGGAAGACTTCGACGATATCGAGGTCATCAGCGATGGTGAAGGACTCGTTCTCGTGGGCGAGCCCACGCAGGTGGCGAAGTTCGTGGCCGCCTCAGGGCTGCCCTCCACATCGATCGATTTCGCAAGGTTGACGGCGGCGGCTGGCGCCGGAGCCTCAGTGCTGAACGCAGCAGCAGACATCTCGGCGAATGCTGGTCGATGGGTGAAGCTCACCGAAGAGTCGGCGAAGGCAGCGCAGCTGCTGCCTGCGGTGCAGAACTCGACCACGAAGTTCTGGCATGCGACGACGCGCGGTGACAAGGGTCGCTTCGTGAAGAACCTCCAGTTCGTCACAAAGCCGGGCTCCCCTCTGTCCAAACCGGGCGCCCTTCTCACCAATCCTGCCATCCTGGCCGGCGTCGGCGGCATCATGGCGCAGTATGCCATGCAACAGACGATGGATGAGATCACCGACTATCTCGCTGAGATCGACGCCAAGGTCGGCGAGGTTCTGCGCGCACAGAAAGACGCGGTGCTGTCGGAGATGATCGGTGTCGAGATGCTGATCGACGAGGCCGTCGTCGTGCGCGACACGGTCGGACGAGTGTCCGAGGTCACGTGGTCGAAGGTTCAGAACTCGGCCTCGACCATTGCGCGCACGCAGGCTTACGCCTTGCGGCAACTCGACGCCATCGCGGACAAGATCGAACGCACGGCCAAGATCGGTGATCTCGCTGATCTGGCGAAAGACGCACAGTCCTCCGTCGCGGAATGGCTGAGCGTGGTCGCGAAGTCATTTCAATTGCAGGAGGCGCTCGGATTACTCGAGCTCGAACGCGTTCTCACCGCTTCGCCTGAGGAGATCGACGAACACCGGCTCGCGCTTCAGACGGCCCGTCAGCGCCGCCGTGACGTCATCGTGCAAACGACTCGGTCGCTGCTGACGCGGATGGACGCGGGAGCCGAGCGAGCTAACGCGAAGGTGCTGCTCAACCCTTTCTCGGCGGGAGCGGTCGTGCAAGCTCGGAACGAGGTCGCGGAGGGGCTCGGCCACTTCCATACGAGCCTCGGCCTGCCGGAGCAACAGGATTCCGTCGAGGCCCGCGGCTGGGTCAGTGCGGCGGCGGATGTTCGGGACGACGTCATCGAAGCCGGTGCGGAAGGTGCGCAGGCCGTCGGACGCTTGAGCGGCGAAGCGCTGGAAAGCGCGCGTCAGTCTGCGGGGCGATGGGCGGAGAAGCTGGCCAAGCGCCTGCAGCGTGAGGACGGACCACCCGAAGACGAGGAACGCCCGCCGTCCGGCGCCGTCCGCAGCTAGCAAGGAACTCGGACATCGGACGGGGTGCATCCACTGTATTTCGCCCTGCGGAGACGCTTTATCAGCGGCATGGTGGGCGGCATCTCGCAGCGCGCCGCGATCACGCGGCGTCGACGCTGCAGCTTCACGTCACACCGAACCGTTCGGTCAGGATGCCGAACCACGCGCTCCACGCCGACGCCGCCAGCGGCTCGACGATGGTGGCATCCATCGCGAGGGCGTCCCAGTAGCGCCGCAGCTCGTCCAGCGTGGGCGAGCTGATCTTCTGCTGTCGCTGCTGCCAGCCCGGCGCGCCTGGCCGGATCGGTACTGGCGTCGCGCCTGGACGTCAGCGATCGTTCGCTGCCGGGTGGTGACATCGACGCGTTCGTGTCTGCGCGGTTCGCGGGGGCGTCGCCTCACGTTCGCCCCCGGCCGCGGAAAAGTCCGCGGCGAGCAGCTGACGACGCGTGGGCGCTACACACCAGCAGCGCCCACGCGCCGCCCTCACAACTCCAGCTCGACCGCCGTCTCCAGCGCGGCCTCGATCGATCGCATCCATCCGTCCTTGAGGGCGGTATTGGCCTCGTCGTAGAGCGAGGCGCCGTCGACGAGGTTGCTCGAGCAGGCGCACACCATGCCGGCGCGGAGGCCGCGCAGGCGCGCGACGACGAAGAGCGCGGATGCCTCCATCTCGACGTTCAGAAGGCCCATGCGGTGCAGCTGGTCGATCCATTCCGGGGTCTCGGCGTAGAAGGCGTCGTCGCTGACACTGATGCCGGCGTGCGCCCGGGTGCCGGCCTCGGTCGCGAGGCGCGTGCTGTGGCGGGTGAGGGCGAGAGTGAGCTCGGCGTCCGGGACCGCCGGGAACCCCTTGGGCACGTAGGCGTCCGTGGTGCCGTCGTTGCGGAAGCTGCCCTCGCTCACGAGCAGGTCGCCCGGGGCGATGCCGGGCTGCAGTCCCGCGGAGCTGCCAACGCGGATGAAGCTCGTCACGCCCACGCGGGCGAGCTCCTCGACGGCGATCGCCGTGGACGGGCACCCCATCCCGGTGGAGGTGGCGGTGATGTGACGGCCCCTGTACCAGCCGGTCATCGTTCGGTGCTCGCGGTTGTGGGCGACCTCTTTCACGTCCGTGAGGAACTCGGCCACGAACGGGACGCGGAACGGATCGCCGGGGAGGAGGGCGACGGACGACACCTCGCCGGGTGCGATGCCGATGTGGTACTGCCGGGCCGTGAGGCCCGCCTGAGACTTGTCGACGACAGTGGACATGGGGGAACGACCTCCGGTGGGAAATGTGACGATGGGTATCGCCGCAGTCCCCGCCCTGTCGCGAAGCGCCATGGTTGATAGGACACGCAGTGCGCCGACGCTATCACGACGAATCCGCCGGAACTCACGCCCCCAGCTTCGAAACCCACCGCGCGATCCGCGCCGCCCGCACCTCCGCCGTGGTCGCCGTCGTCACGTCGAACAGCACCGAGTACCGCGCCGAGCTCGTGAGCGCGGTGAAGGCGGTGGCGGCATCCGGAACCTCCCGGAGGGCGGCCAGCAGATCGTCGGGGGTCTCGATGGTGGCGGGACCGGCGTAGGCGCGGTCCCACCGGCCGTCGGCCTGCGCGCGCTCAATCTCGGCGAAGCCGCGGGGACGCATCCGGCCTGCGGCGATGAGCCCGGCGACGAGGTCGACATTCCGCTTCGACCACAGCGACCGCACTCGCCGCGGCGTGAAGTGCTGGCGGAAGGTCGTGGCGTCGAGGGAGTTGCGGCGGCCGTCGATCCATCCGCTGCACAGGGCTTCGTCGAGCGCGAGCGCGTAGGTGAGCGATGTAGGCGTCTGCACGCCCTTCTTCGCGAGGGTGAGCCAGACGCCGTCGCTGACGTCCTCGTTCTCGTCGAGCCACACGCGCCACGCGGCGGCATCCGGCACGGTCAGGTGTTCCAGGTCCACAAGCAGCCTCCGAGACGACGAGTGATGAGCAGGATGACAGAGGTCGGGGCGGCGGCGCGACCTCAGAGACCGTGGGGGAAGGTGGCGAAACCGCGGCGGCCGGAGGATGATCGGCCGTGCCGGCCGCCGGACAGCGTCGACCAGAGCTGACAGGCCGCATCGGAGATGAATTCACGATGACCCAACCCCTTCGCTACGGCATCAACACCACGCTCGACGGCTGCGTCCACCACGAGGCCGGCCTCCCGCCCGATGCGGAGTCCATGGCGTTCTGGACCGACGAGCTCCGCCGCTCCGACACCGTCTTCTACGGCCGCGTCACGTTCGAGATGATGCGCGACGCGTGGCGCCGGCCCGCGTCGGGGCCGTGGCCCGACTGGATGGACGACGACGACATCCGCTTCGCCGAGGTCATCGACGCGACGCCGAAGGCAGTGGCATCCCTGTCCCTCGAACGTGTGGACTGGAACGCCGAACTGCTCAGCGGTGACCTGATCGACGCCGTCCGAGCGTTGAAGGAACGGCCGGGTCGCGGGATCTCGCTGGGCGGCGTGCACCTCCCCGCGCACCTCGCCGGACTCATCGACGAGTTCACGTTCGTCGTGCACCCGCTCATCGCCGGACGCGGGCCGCGGCTGCTCGAGAACGCGGACGTCGAGCTCGAGCTCATCGAGCGCCGCGAATTTCGGTCGGGCGTCACCGTGCAGCGTTATCGCCCCCTCACGTGACGACCGTCACGCTGGAGCCCGGGGGCGGCGGAAGACACCCCGCCGCCCCCGTCGACGTCACTGCGCGGCGACCGAGAAGCTCCACGTCACGCCGAACCGGTCGGTCAGCATGCCGAAGCCCGCGCTCCACGCCGAGGCCGCGAGGGGCTCGACGACAGTGGCATCCATCGTCAGGGAATCCCAGTAGCCCTGCAGCTCGTCGAGCGTGGGGGAGCTGAGCGAGACGAACAGCGCCTGATCGGTGACGGTCGTGTGGTTCTCACGACGGGTCGCGCCGCCGCCGGCCAGGCCGCCCGCGGTCTGCCCCGGGATGTCGTACCCCATCACCCGGAACCCGTTCTCGGCGGCCACGACGCCGAAGACGAGCTTGTCGGCGCCGGGGACGTCGGCCGGCATCCCGACCTCCGCGTACGTGGTGACGGCGAGGTGCCCGCCGAAGACGGACTGGTAGAACTCCAGCGCCGCACGCGCATCGCCGCGGAAGTTCAGGTGAGTGGTGGTCTGAACGGTCATGTTCGCTCCTTCGAAAGCCGAGCCCCTCGGCTCGTGAGGACGACGATTCCAGCCGTCTAGGTCAGTTCCTGTCCTAGATCGGAAATACTCTGGATGCCATGGCCCCCACCTCGCGCCTCCTGACGCTCCTGTCGCTGCTGCAGGCGCGCCGGGACTGGCCGGGGTCCGTCCTCGCCTCGCGGCTCGGCATCAGCGACCGCACCGTGCGCCGCGACGTCGACCGGTTGCGCGAGATGGGATATCGGATCTCATCCACCCTCGGCCCGGACGGCGGCTACCGCCTCGACGCGGGGGAGGAGCTGCCGCCCCTGCTCTTCAACGACGATCAGGCGCTCGCCGTGGCGATCGCGCTGCGCACCGCCCCGTCGCTCGGGGCCGGTATCGGCGAGGCGGCGGCGCGTGCCCTCGGCACGGTCCGGCAGGTCATGCCGTCGCGCCTCCGCCACCGGCTCGACGCCCTGGAGGTCACGACGGTGACGCGGCCGGGGGCGGCGGCATCCACGGAGGTCCCGCTCGACGTGCTCGTCACGCTCGCGCAGGCCATCCGCGATCGGCACACCCTTCGCTTCGACTACGGCGACGACGACGACCGTCCTCCGCGACGCGCGGAGCCCCACCACCTCGTGACCTCCGACGGACGCTGGTACCTCGTCGCCTGGGACCTCGACCGCGACGACTGGCGCACCTACCGCGTCGACCGCATCCGGCCGCGCATCCCGCACGGGCCGACCTTCTCCCCGCGCATCGTGCCCGGCGGCGACGTGGACGCGTTCGTCTCCGCACGTTTCCGGGGAGGGGATGCCACCTGGCCCTGCCGCGGCACCGTTCTCCTGCACCTCCCGGCGCGGGACGTGCGTCCGTTCGCCGGCGACGGGACCGTCACCGAGGTCGACGCGCACCGCTGCACGCTGGAGGCGGGGTCGTGGTCGTGGGAGGCGCTCGCCGCGGCATTCGGCCGGTTCGAGGCGCCGATGGAGGTCGTCGGCCCGCTTGAGCTGTCCGCGGCCTTCGCGTCCCTCGCCGAGCGCCTCGCCCGCGTGGCCGCCGCGGGGCCTGCCTCCTGACCCGGCGGGCTCGTGCGCTCTGCCCGTGCCGTGCCGTGCCGTGCCGTGCAGTGCCGTGCCGTGACTTGGCGCAGATGTACGCGAAACCCTGCCCTGCGCGTACATATGGGGCAAGTCAGCGTCGAAGTCGGGCCGTAGCGCGGGGCTCAGGTCCGCCGTGCCGTGACTTGGCGCAGATGTACGCGAAACCCGGCCCTGCGCGTACATATGGGGCAAGTCAGCGTCGAAGTGGGGCCAGTCAGCGGGGCCCGGGCTCGATCGGCCCGGGCGCCGCGGGGTGACTCAGTTCTGGAGGAACGGGTAGTCCGTGTAGCCGTGCTCGCCGCCGCCGTAGACCGTGGCCTGGTCGACCTCGTTCTCGGATGCGGCCTGTTCCCAGCGGGTGACGAGGTCGGGGTTCGCGATCGCGGGGCGCCCGACGGCGACGAGGTCGGCGATGTCGTCGTCCACGGCCGAGACGGCCTCCTCGCGCGTGGTCACGTTCGAGAAGCCCGAGTTGACGATGAAGGTGCCGCCGAAGGCGCGGCGGAGGTCCTGGATGAGGTCGCCGGCCGGGTCCGCGTGCAGCACGCTGAGGTAGGCCAGACCGAGCGGGGCCAGCCCGGCGACGAGCGCCTCGTAGGTCGCGCGGGTCTCCGAGTCGTCCTTCTCCCACACGTCCTGGATGTTGTGGGCGGGGGAGATCCGGATGCCGACACGTCCGCCCCCGATCTCGGCGACGACGGCCTGTGCCACCTCGATGACGAAACGCGCGCGGGCCTCGGGCGATCCGCCGTACTCGTCCGTGCGCTGGTTCGACGCGGGGGAGAGGAACTCGTGGAGGAGGTAGCCGTTGGCGGAGTGCAGCTCGACCCCGTCGATCCCGGCATCCACGGCCCGACGTGCGGCGGCGACGAACTCGTCGCGGACGGTGGCCAGCTCCGACGTCTCGAGGGCGTGCGGGACGGGGTAGGGGACCTTCGAGCCGTCGGCCAGGCGCGTCTCGCCCTCGATCGCGATCGCGGACGGGGCGACGATGCGGTCGGTGCCGGTGATGTCGGTGTGCGACACGCGTCCGCTGTTCATGAGCTGCATGAAGATCGTGCCGCCCTCGGCGT
>VGAV01000021.1 GCA_016870695.1 Actinomycetota bacterium
CCAACCCGCGCAGCAGCGCGGCGACGCCGCCGATGTCGGCGGCATCCGGGACGTAGACGTGCGCGACCTGGTGGTCGGCGACGGCGAAGGCGCGCGAGGTCCAGGGGTCCAGCTGCTCGCGGCCGTCCTGCACGTAGACCTCCAGCAGCCCCTCCCGGCGCAGCGCGCGGTTGACGTCGACCGGGCGGGACGCGTTCTCGATGCCGTACTCCGACAGCGCGACGACCGTGTACCCGCGGTCCTCCGCGTCGTCGAGGAGCGGGGTGAGGGCGGCATCCAGTTCCCGGGCGGCCCGGTCCGCCTCGGGCGCGTCCGGTCCGAAGCGCTGCAGGTCGTAGTCCAGGTGCGGCAGGTAGGCCATGGTGAGGTCGGGGGCCGCCCCCCACCGCTCGCCGATCACGCCCCGGGTCGCCTCCGCCAACCACGCGCTGCTCTCGATGGATGCCGTCGGCCCCCAGTACTGGAACAGGGGGAACTCCCCCAGCGCCCCGGTCAGCCGCTCGTGCAGGGCGGGGGGACGGACGTACGCGTCGGGGCTCTTGCGCCCGTCCGCGTGGTAGATCGGACGCGGGGTGACCGTGATGTCCGTGCTGGCCCCCATGGCGTACCACCAGCCGAGGTTCGCCGCCGTCAGACCGGGGCGGTGCCGGCGCGCGGTCTCCCACACCTTCTCCCCCGCGACGAGCCGGTTGTGCTGGCGCCACAGCAGCGGGTCGCCCAGGTCGCGGAAGTGCCAGCCGTTGCCGACGATCCCGTGTTCGCGCGGCATCGTGCCGGTGAGGATCGTGGACTGCACGCTGCATGTGACGGCGGGCAGGATCGTGTCGAGCCCGACGGCCCCGCCGCCGTCGGCGAGGCGGCGCAGGCGCGGCATGTGCGCGAGGGTGCGCGGCGTGAGCCCGACGACGTCGAGCAGCAGGACGGGGGCCATCAACGGCTCCTCTCGAGGGGGAGGGATGCCGCCCGCGCGGCATCGACGTCGGGGCCGGCCGGCGCGGGCGGGGGCGGGACGTCCGGCGCGAGGGCGTGCGGGAGCGTCTCGCGCATCCACCGCAGCTCGGCCGCGATGCCGTCGACGAGCGTCGGGGGCTGCAGGGCGGCCGGCAGCACGGACCAGGTGTACGTCTCGACGTCGAGGTGGGCCTCGTCTCCGTGGGGCGCGTCGAGCACCGCGTCCACGGCCGCGCGCAGCACCTCGGTCGTCGCGCGCAGCGGCGGCGCCGGCCGGGCGTGGAGAGGGATGTGCACGTGCACCCGCCAGGGGGCGTCGACGGGCCAGGGCTCGGCGGCATCCAGGACCTCCGGCAGGTCGTCGGCGGAACGGATGCCGCGCGCTTCGCGCACCTGATGCACGTAGCGCTCCTCCGCGAAGGGGGCGAGCGCCCCCGTCGTCCGGGGGTCCGCCGGGTCGGGCACCTCGAGCGCCACGGAGGCCTGCACCTTCACCACCCGGACGCCGGCGGCCGTCGCCGCGGCGACGGCGTCCGCGGGATCGGCGAACGACACCGCGAGATGGCACGTGTCCAGGCAGAGGCCGAGGAGGCCGTCGGCGGTCAGGTGCGGCCGCGCTCCCAGCCAGGCGACCACGTCGGCGACGTCGTCGAGGATGCAGCCGGGCTCTGGCTCGATCCCGACGCGGACCGTGCGACCGGTCGAGCGCTCGATGTCGCGGAGGCCTGCGACCAGACGGGACAGGGCGTCCTCCGCGGCCGCGTCGGCGGCGGCATCCCATCCGGTCCGCCACCCCAGCGGCAGGGTCGAGATGCTCCCGGAGGCCCCGGGCGGCAGGAGCGCGGCGAGCGCACCGGCGACGTCGAGGGTGTACCGCAGGCGGTCGGGGGTCGTCCAATCGGGACGGTAGACCGCGAGCTTGACGACGTCGTCGTGGAAGCCGCGGAAGGGGAACGCGTTGACGGTGCGCAGCTCGAGGCCGTTGCGCTCGAGCGCGTCGGCCAGGAGCCGCCGGGCCGCGGGGTCGTCCGCGAGCACCGCTGCGGCGTCGGCAGGGAGCCACAGCCCGACACCGAGCCGGTCGAGTCTCGCGGCGATGCGCACGGGTCCGGCGTGCTCGTCGAGCTGACGGACGATGCCGGCGACGTCCTCGGCCGGGTGGACGTTGGTGCAGTACGACAGCTCCACTCAGGCCCCCTGGCGCGAGGCCGTGCCGCGCAGCACGGAGTTGCCCGCGAAGGTGTCGGGGCCCTGCTGGGCGGGCGCGAAACCGGGGATCGGGTCGGTGACGACGCGGCCGCTCTGCCCGTAGAAGGCCACGGGGTTGCGCCACAGGATGCGGTCGACGTCGTCGTCGGTGAAGCCGGCGTCGAGCATCGCCAGCCCGGTCTTCGCCGTCTTCAGCGGGTCGGAGCGTCCCCAGTCGGCGGCCGAGTTGACGATGATGCGGTCGAGCCCGATGCGCTGCATGATCGCGACCACGCGCTGCTCGTCCATCTTCGTGTCGGGGTAGATCGAGAAGCCCATCCACGCCCCGCTCGCCGCCACGTCGTCCACGCACGTCTCATTGAGGTGGTCGACGAGGACCCGCTCCATCGGGATGCCCGATTCTGCGACGACGTCGAGGGTCCGGCGCGTGCCGACCGCCTTGTCGCGGTGCGGAGTGTGGACGAGGACCGGCAGGTCGAACTCGATGCCGAGGGCGAGGTGCTCCGCGAGGACCTCGTCCTCCTCGGGGGTCATCGAGTCGTACCCGGTCTCGCCGACCGCGACGACGCCGTCCTTGGCGAGGTAGCGCGGCAGCTCCGCCATGACCTCCCGGCAACGCGGGTCGTTCGCCTCCTTCGGGTTCAGCGCGATCGTGCAGTGATGGCGGATGCCGAACTGCGCGGCGCGGAACCTCTCCCACCCGATGAGGGTGTCGAAGTAGTCCAGGAAGGACCCGACGCTCGTGCGGGGCTGACCCAGCCAGAAGGCGGGTTCGACCAGGGCGCGCACGCCCGCGTCGTACATCGCCTCGTAGTCGTCGGTGGTCCGCGCCGTCATGTGGATGTGGGGGTCGAAGATGCGCACGTCGGGCCTTTCGGGGGTGGGTGGGTGTCGGCGCTGACTGGGCGCAGATGTACGCCGCGGGGGGTGTTGTGCGTGCATTCGCGCCGAGTCACGGCTGAAGGGGTTTCGGGGGGCGAGGTCAGGGCTGGCTGAGGGCGGGGAGGACGAGGGCGAGATCATCCGGGACGGAGCGTCCGGCGGCGCGGCGCTCCTCGGCGAAGCGCGCGGCCATCGCGGCGAGCTCGTCGTCGGCCCGGCCCGTCAGGTCGTGGACGACGGAGAACGGGATGCCGAGGAAGGCGAGCTTGAGCACCCCGTGCCGCCACGCGTGGTCGTCGAGGTGGCGCGCCGCGAAGGCGCCCATCGCGACGGCGACGAGACGGGTGTCGTTCGTGCGGAGCGCGTCGAGCATGAGGGCGCGGCCGGCGTCCCGCCAGCGGGGATCGAGATCCGCGTCGGCCAGGGCGTTGATCCCGCGCAGCACGCCGCGCCGCTCGGCGTCGTCGCCGCGGTCATACAGCGCGGTGACGACCGCGGGGTCCGTGCCCTCCTCCGCGAGAGCGACGACCAGCGCGGCGCGGGCGGCGTCGTCGACCGTCGGGGCGTACGGGACGTCGTCGAGCGGATCCCGTCCGACCTGGCGGCCGGCCTCGGCGAACAGACGCGCCGCGCGCGCGGCATCCCTCCGGACCGTCTCGACCGCCGCGACCGTCCAGGGGTGAGCGGAGGGGATGCCGGAAGCGGAGGACGGTTCCGCGCGGGACGGCCCTCCCCCGGCCGCATCCCCTCCCTTCGGCGACGTCAAGGCGCCGGTGCCCGCCGCGGTCGCCGGGAGAGATGCGGCCCGGAGGGCGTCGAGACTGTGCCGTGCCAGCGCCGGGGCGGCGTGCGAATGGCGGGGCAGCTCCACGGCGACGACGCCGCGGTACCCGATCTCGCCGAGCGTCGCGAGGGCGGCGGCGAGATCCAGCTCGCCCTCCCCGAACGGCAGGTGCTCGTGCGCGTCCGACCGCATGTCGTCGGCCTGGACGTTCCGCAGCAGCGGGCCGGCCGCGCGCAAGGCGCCGACCACGCCCTCCGGCTCGACGACCACGCAGTGGCCGAGGTCCACGGTGAGGCCGAGGTTCGCCGGATGCCCCAGCCGCGCGCGCACGGCGACGGCGTCGGCGACCGTCTCGACGAGCATCCCGGGCTCGGGCTCGAGGGCCAGGACGACACCGTGCGACGCGGCGAACCCGACGATCTCGGCGAGCCGCGCATCGAGCAGGACCCGGGCGGCGTCGGCGGTGACATCGTCGGGCAGGACACCGCTCCAGAGCGAGACGCAGTCGGCATCCAGGATCTCCGCGATCTCGATCGCGCGCCGGAGGAACGCCATCCGTCGTTCGGCATCCCGGTCGACGAGGGTCGGGCGGTGCTTCACGAACGGGTCGAGCAGGTAGCGGGCGCCCGTCTCGACGACCACGCGGAGGCCGCGGCGGCGCAGATCGCCGGCGAGGGCGGTCGCCTCCGCCCGCCAGTCGGACGCGAACGGGTCGAGATGCGGGTGGCCCAGGGTCAGGGCGACGGCGCCGTAGCCGGTGGCCTGGAGCACGTCGAGCGCGTCGGGAAGGGCGTGGTCGGCGAAGCCGTTCGTCCCGTACCCCCACGTCCAGGGAACGTCGGTCATGTGATGTCTCCTCTCGTGCGGCGGCGGCTCAGGAGCCGGCCGACCGTCTCGACCGCGAGCAGGAAGGCCGTGGCGACCGGCGCCCCGGCCCGTGCGGTCAGGGCCGACTGCAGCGGGACGACGGCGCGGATGCCGGCCCGGGTGGCATCCCTCGCCTGACGCGCGCCGGGATCGCGCGCCACGGCGAGCTGTCCCGGCAGGACGGCGGCGAGATAGCGGGCGCCGCCGAGGAGAGCCGCGGCGCGGTGGCCGCGTCCGAGGAGTCCGGATGCCGCGACGGCGGTGCTCGCGACGACGGCCGCGCGACCGATGGTCACGGTCGTGCCGCTGACCTCGCCCCGAGAGACCGCGGTGACCGCGACCGTGTGCACCGCGACGGCCGCCGCGGGCAGGAGCGCCCCGCGCCAGGACGGACCGGCGGCGCCGAGCAGCACGTCGAGCCCGCGGCACAGGGCCATGACCGCCGGACCCGCCGGCGTCGCCTTGAACACGAGGTCGTACGACCAGAGCGAGGCGGCGAGCGCCAGGGACACGAGCCCCGACGCCCGACCCGCGGCGAAGGCCGCTCCCATTCCGGCCGCGGTCAGGACCACGCCCGTGGCGAGGGCGCGCTGGCGGCTGATGCGGCCCGACGGGATCGGCCGTTCGGGGCGTTCCCCCGCGTCGAGGTCGGCGTCGGCGTAGTCGTTCAGGGCCATACCCGCGCTGTAGAGGCAGACGCTCGCCCCGGCGAGGGCGACGGCGCGGACCGGGGTGGCGGCGCGGACCGGGGTGGCGGTGCGGACCGGGGTGGCGGCGCGCCGGGCCTCGCGCGGGACCGCCGCGGGGCGGGGCTGGGGCGGGGTGGCATCCATCGCCCGGCACCCGCCCGCTGCGCTCACCGCGCCGACGAGTGCGTCGCCGAGGACGGTGAGCGAGGCGGGCGCGCGGACGAGGTCGAGGTAGTCCGCGACGCGGGTCACGGGGCGGTGACCGGCTCGGGGGCGCGGACGGGGGACGCGAGGTCCTCCGCACGACCGGTCGATGGGGAGGTCTCGTGCGCGAGCGAGGCCGAGGTGCGGAGCGTCCAGTCGACGAAGCGCGTGGTCTGCTCGGCGAAGGCGTGGACGTCGCTGCCCCACGGGTCCTTGAAGAAGCAGCCGAGGTCGGCGACGACACCGGTGTGCCCGGCACGCGTGGCGAGGGCGAGGGCGCGGACCAGGTCGATCACCAGCGGCGCCGCGAGGGCGGAGTCGTACGCGCTCCAGGTGGTCTGGAGGGTGACGCGGCTGCCGAGGAAACCGGCGGCGTGGACGTGGTCCCACGCCGTCTTGACGTCACCGAGATCGGGCACGTTGTCGATGTGCAGCGGGGCGACGACGTCGTCTCCGACGAGAGCGTGCAATCCGCGGTTCTTGGAGACGAGCTTCGAGCGCACCGCCTCGGGGTCGGCGAGGGTGGCGCCGTCGCCGCCGCCGAGGAGGTTCGTCCCTGCCCACGAGCGGACTGAGAAGCCGCGGGCGGCGAACATCGGCGCGAGCACCGTACGGAGGAGGGTCTCGCCCGTCTTGCCGTCTTGACCGGCGTAGGCGATGCCGGCGCGGTCGGCGCGGTCGCGGAGGGCCGGGAGGTTCAGCGACGCGGACGGCGTGAAGGCCGCGTAGGCGACACCGGCGGCGACGGCGGCCGCCGCGGCGCGCGAGCTCGGCGGGAGGATGCGGACACCCGGGGTGCGGAGCGCGGCGGTCAGCACCTCGTCGGACTCGAAACCCGGGTGGTACGGCGGAAGGGGCTCCGTGGAGGAGACGTCGACGACCACCACTTCGCGCAGTCCGTGGCGGTCCCGGAAGTCCCGGATGTCCGCGGCGAGGAGATCGATCTCCTCCTGCTGGGTCGTCAGGCCGCTGGGGACGCGGCGGATGTTCTGCTCGGTCGCGACGAGCGCGCTGCGGACCTTCTCGACCAGGGAGGCGGGGAACATGCCACCGTCGGCGAGGGCGAAGGCCTTCTCGACGAGCGGGGTGTCGGAGATGTCGTGACCGCCGACGACGATCCCGGCGATCGGGGGGAACGCGGCGTCGCGAACGGCGTCCGTCTCGGTCACGAGACCTGTCGGCTCCACCAAGCCCGCGCTGAGGGCGTGGATGCCGATGGTCGCGGTGGTCGCCAGCGATCCGCGGGCGCCGATGAACCAGGCGCCGACGTCGGGGACGGTGTTGTGCGAGCTGTTCACGTGGGGAATCCGTTCTTCATCGAGGGACGTGAGTGCGCAGGCGCGCGGCAGTGCCGCACGGCGGTGGATGCCACCGGCGAGGGAGCGTCCGTGAGGGGGGAGCACGGACGGGGTGCGAGGCCTGACCTTTCTCTTCATCGAGGAGCCCTGGCGTTTTCGACACTATTCGCGCTTTTGCGGAATGGCAAGCAAAAGTCGATGAGTCATTGGTCAGCTATTGCGAGCGGGAGGAGTGGTGCGCGGTGGGTGCGTGTTCGCACGGGGACCGCGGATAGGGGGCGGCGGGAGGAGGTCGGCGCGGGGCGAGCTCTTCGGACCCGGGGGTGCGGCGGGGCGGGGCGGTGTGCGGGACGCACGGTGTCGGCGCGGGGGGCGAGGTGCGTCACGTGCGGGCGGGGACGCGCGCATCCAGCCAGGTCAGCAAATCCTCGCGGACCTCGGCCTGCTGCACCTCGGCGAAGATCTCGTGACGGGCGCCGGGATAGACGAGCGTCGTGACGTCCGTCAGACCCGACCGGGACCGGTAGGCGTCCGCCAGCCGGTGAACGCTCCGCGGACCTCCGACGGTGTCGTCCCTCCCGACCATCAGCAGCACCGGTACATCGCGGCCGAGGGCGCGCTTCGGTCGCCCGAACAGCCGGGCCGCCTCGATCGGGCCGAACAGCTTGAGGAGCGGCGCATCCGTCGTCAGAGGGTCGGACACGAAGTCGACGCCCACCTGCTCGTCGCTCGACAACCACTCCATCCCCGACACGGCGTCCTTCTTCCACGGCGCGTTCAGATCCCCGGCGTTCAGCGAGCCCGGCATACGCAACGCGGACCCGCTCAGGACCACGGCGTCGAAAGCCTCCGGATGCCGATCCAGGACCATCTGCGCCAGGAACGAGCCCCACGAATGACCGAGCAGAATGAGCGGCAGTCCGTGATGCTCCTCCTGGATGCGCTGGGTCAAGGTCCAGACGGCATCCCGGGCGGCATCGTGCCCTCCGGGCCCCAGACGGCCCAGCTTGGAGTGATCGCCGCCCCACTGACGCAGGCCGGTGCGGCCGTGACCTCGATGGTCGTCGGCGTAGACGACGTACCCGGCCGCGGTCAGGGCATCGATGAGCGCGGCGTATCGACCGGCGTGCTCTCCGACGCCGTGCAGCAGCTGAACGACGCCGCGAGGGCGGTCGACCTCGTACACGTCGTAGAGGATGGTGACCCCGAAGGCATCGACGAATTCCGGCATGCGCCGAGTCTAGGCGGGGTGCACCGAACGGCCTCGGCTTTTCACAGTCGATCGGGGGATTTTCAGGGTGGGGAGGAATGGTGAGGACGCGTCGCTTCCTCCCCAAGAGGGGATCCTGACGACCTTTCCACCAATCACGGTGGCGGGGAGGCGAGAGGCTTTTCGCGCACCTAGCGTGGGGACATGCTTTCGAATGTCGCACCTTCCGCCGCTGGCGCCGGGGCCGCCGCAGCCGCTGCTCTGGCCGCAATCGTCCGGGGCGTCCAGCGCCTGGACGCGGCGATCGCGGCAGCCGAGGCCGAGCGTGTGCGACTCCTGCATCAGGCGTGGGAGTACGCCGAGGCGATGGCGGCGGAGCAACGCCCCTCGGTGGCGGCGCAGGACATGGCGCTGCGGTCCGTCGCATGGGAGATCGCCGCGGCCACGAACGCGTCGGACCGCTCGCTGCAGCGGCAGATCACCGAGGCGGCGACCCTGGTCCGCCACTACCCCGACACCTTGGCCGCCCGGGAAGCGGGAACGATCAGTCGAGCGCACGTTCGTCAAATCCTGGAAGCCGGCGCGCACCTGCCCAGCCGGGCGAGACCTGCGTTCGACGTCGTGGCCGCGGCGATCGCGCGCACGGGCAGCCCCGCACGGGCCCGAGCGCGCATCCTCGCGGCGGCCGAGGCGGCGCACCCCCGAACCGTCACCGAAAGACATCGTGACGCGCGCGAGACCCGCGCGGTGCGGGTGGTGCCCGGCGCCGACGGCATGTCCCAGCTCATCGCGACCCTGCCGACCCCGCTGGCGCGCGCAGTCGAGGACCGCCTGCAGCGCATGTCGCGCGTGATCATGGACGCACGCCGGGACGCCGCCCGAGCACCCTCCGCCCCCGGAGCGAGCACGGACGGGAGCAGGACAGGAGCGGCGGGCGACGACGCCCACGGGGCGAACGCGGCGGGCGCCGACGACCGCTCCCTCGGACCGGCGGCCGATGACGCGAGCGGAACGGAGAGGACGAACGTGGATGCCGTGACGGCCGACACACGCACGGCGGATCAGATCCGCGCCGACGTGCTCACCGACCTGCTCCTCAGCGGCACCCCCGCTCTCGACCCCACCGCCACCGCCGACGGACCCGGAACGCTCGGCGCCATCCGCGCGCGTGTCCAGATCACGATCCCCGCCTTGAGCATGCTGCGCCCGGCCCGCGAGAACCTCGACCCCGCAGAGCTCGTCGGCCACGGACCGATCGACCTCGACCTCGCCCGCCGCATCGCCCAGGCCACGTCCACCCCGTGGGATCGCGTGATCACGCATCCTCTGACCGGAGCGGTCCTGCACACCGACACGTACCACCGCACCGCCGCGATCGATCGCTTCATCCGTGCACGCGATCGAACGTGCCGGGCGCCCGGGTGTGCCCTCCCCGCCATCGCCTGCGAGGTGGACCACACCCAGGACTACGCCCGCGGCGGACCCACGGTCGTCGGCAACCTCGCCACGCTCTGCCAACGGCACCATTCGATGAAGCAGTTCACCGCCTGGCGCGTGGAGCAGCTGCCCGACGGCGTCCTGCGCTGGACCTCCCCGGCCGGGTACGAATACACCGACCGGCCGGTGCCCTATCCCCGCGCGCCCCGGTTCGAGCCCGACGGCGCGGACGAGGACGAGCGCGAGGAGGACGGAGGCGGAACGGGGGGCGACATGGGTCCACCACCGTTCTAGAAACGCTCGACCCACCGCAAAGCGCTGAGCCTCGGCCGGAAAGCGCCCCTCGTGAACCATTAGCAAGACTAATAAGCTAGGCTAACGATCGAGACAATGAACGACAGCGTCGACGAATCCCCCACCCGTGACCTGAGTGCGCACGCTTCCGAGCTGCGCATGGCCACTTTCCGTCTCGCCCGTCGGCTCCGCGCAGAGCGCGCGGTCGACACCATGAGCGATGGGCAGTTCGCCGTGCTCGCCGCCTTGACGGTGCACGGCGAACACACCCTCGGTCAGCTCGCCGACCGCGAGCGGGTGACCGCGCCGTCGATGAACCGCACGGTAACGCTGCTCGAGGATGCCGGTTTCGTCTCCCGGACGCCGGACCCGGCGGACCGTCGACGCGTGACGATCAGGCTCACGGAAGACGGCGTCGCCGTCGTCGACGAGACCGTGCGCCGACGCGATGCGTGGCTCGAGCACGCACTCGCAGAACTGGACGAACGCGAACGGCAGACCCTCGCCGACGCAGCGGAGATCATGAGAAAGGTGGCGGACAGGTGAGCTCAGCCATGTTCCGGTCCTTCGCGGTCTTCAACTACCGCGTGTGGTTCATCGGCGCCCTGGTGTCGAACATCGGCGCCTGGATGCAGGCGACCGCGCAGAACTGGGTCGTCCTCACCGAGCTGACCGACAACGACGCTGCCGCGATGGGCGTCACGATGGCGCTGCAGTTCGCCCCGCCCCTCCTGCTCGTGGGCGTCACCGGGTGGGTGGCGGACCGCTTCGACCGTCGCAAGCTCATCATGTGCACGCAGACGGCGCTGCTCCTGCTGGCCGTCGCCCTCGGCGTCCTGGTCCTGACCGGGGTCATGACCCTGCCGCTCATGTACGGGTTCGCCTTCGCCCTCGGCGTCATCACCGCGTTCGACAATCCCGCCCGCCAGACGTTCGTCTCCGATCTCGTGGCCCGGGAGAACGCGTCCAACGCCGTCGCCTTGAACGCCGCATCCTTCAACACCGCCCGCCTCATCGGTCCGGCCGTAGCCGGCGTCATGATCGTCGTGCTCGGCACGGGCTGGGTGTTCCTCGTCAACGCCTCCACCTTCGTCGCGATGATCGTCGCGCTCGTGCTGATGCGAACGCACGAGCTCATCCCCCATCGCCGCGGAACGGGCCCGGCACGCCTCGCGGACGGGTTCCGCTACGTCGCCCGTCGTCCCGACCTCGTCGTCATCTTCGTAATGGTGTTCCTTCTCGGCGCCTTCGGGATGAACTTCCCCATCTTCGCCTCGACGATGGCCCTCGAGTTCGGTCGCGGCGCGGACGGCTTCGGACTCCTGAGCTCCTTCGTGGCGATCGGCTCCCTCGCCGGCGCCCTGCTCGCCGCCCGCCGCGAACGCGCCCGCATGCGGGTCGTCGTCGTCGGCGCCGGCGGCTTCGCCCTCGCCTCGTTCGCGTCGGTCGTGGCACCGAGCTACGGCGCGTACGCGGCCACCCTCGTCTTCACGGGCTTCTGCGTCGTCACGACCCTGACGACGGCGAACGGCTACGTCCAGACCAGCACGGACCCCGCCCTGCGCGGCCGCGTCCTCGCGCTGTACATGGCGATCCTCCTGGGCGGGACGCCCGTCGGCGCCCCCGTCGTCGGCTGGGTCGCCGCCGAGTTCGGTCCCCGCGTCGCGATCGGACTCGCGGGCATCATGGCCCTCGTGGCGTGCGGCATCGGGGTTGCGTGGACCCTCGCCTCCGGCCGCGTGCACCGCCATGAGACCCGCCGCTTCCTGCTGACCCTCGATGAGACGCGTCCCATCACGACGATCACGCCCGAGCCCGAGGACTTCAGCGACGAAGTCGCCGGCACCACCGCGATCCCCCTCCCGGCCAACGAGCGCACGACCCGGACCACCCGCACGACCGGAGCACACCCGCGCCCGACGGCTTAACCGCGCGACGGACCCGACGGCATCACCGGGCGACGGCGGGACCAGCCCCACCCGACGGCATCACCACGCGACGGCGGGACCAGCCCCACCCGACGGCATCACCGGGCGACGGCGGGACCAGCCCCACCGGACGGCATCACCGGGCGACGGCGGGACCAGCCCCACCGGACGGCATCACCGGGCGACGGCGGGCTCACCCGCCCGCGACGCCACCATCGAACTAGCTAGATAAGCTAGCGATATGGCGCAGTTCTCTCCGAGCCGCCGATGGGCCGGGCTCGTCTTCATCAGCATCGCGGTGTCGCTCATCATCGTCGACAGCACGATCGTGAACGTCGCGATCCCCCCGATCGTCGACGACCTCGGCATCACCTCCACCGAGGTGCAGTGGGTGCAGGAGGCGTACACCCTCGTCTTCGCCTCCCTGCTGCTGATCTTCGGCAGTCTCGCCGACCGGTTCGGCCGTCGCCGGCTCCTGCAGACCGGTGTCGTCGTCTTCGCCCTCGCCTCCGTCGGCGCGGCGCTCGCCCCCACCGGCGGGCTGCTCATCCTCGCCCGGCTGGCGCAGGGCGTCGGCGGTGCGATGATCCTCCCGACCACCCTGTCGCTCATCAACGCGACCTTCCGCGGACGCGAACGGGGGATCGCCTTCGCCGTCTGGGGATCCACGATCGGCGGCATGGCGGCCCTCGGCCCGCTCCTCGGCGGGTGGCTCACCACCGCCTTCTCCTGGCGCTGGGCGTTCGGCATCAACATCCCGCTCGGCCTGCTCATCCTCGTCGGCGTCGCCCTGACCGTCGCCGAGTCGCGCAGCCACGAGCGCGAGCGCATCGACGTCGTCGGCGCCGTCCTGTCCGTGCTCACCATGGGCCCGCTCGTCTTCGGCCTCATCGAGGGCCGCACCTACGGCTGGTGGACGACCGCCACCGCCCCCACCCTCGGCGACGCCACCTGGCCCTTCACCCTCTCCCCCGTCCCGGTCGCGTTCGCCGTCGCCGCGACCGCCCTCGCGGCGTTCATCGCCTGGGGACTGCACCGACAGCGGACCGGACGGTCCACCCTCCTGGCGTTCCGCCTCTTCTCGCTCACCTCGTTCCGCAACGGCAACATCGCCGCCGCGGTGGTCTCCCTCGGCGAGTTCGGCATCATCCTCGCGCTGCCGCTCTGGTTGCAGTTCGTCCTGGGCTTCGACGCGCTCCAGACGGGACTGCTGCTTCTCGCCCTCGCCGTCGGCTCGTTCGTCGCGAGCGGGCTCGCCGGCGCACTGACCGGTCGCGTCGCCCCCGTCCATCTCGTCCGCGGCGGACTCGTCGCCGAGATCGTCGGCGTCGCGGGCGTCGCCCTGCTCGTCTCACCGGATGCCGCCTTGGGGCCCCTCGTCCCGGCGCTCTTCGTCTACGGGCTCGGCGTCGGACTCGCCACGGCCCAGCTGACGGGGGTCGTCCTCGCCGATGTCCCCGCCTCCGCGAGCGGACAGGCATCGGGGACGCAGTCCACCTCGCGGCAGCTCGGCGCCGCCCTCGGGGTCGCCATCCTCGGAACCGTCCTGTTCTCCACGACCGGAGCGGCCCTGGCATCCGCCCTCCAGGAGGACGGCGTCCCCGCCGACCGCCGCGACGAGGTCGTGTCCCTCGTCGTCGACAGCGCGGGCGCGGCCATCGCCGGCCTCGACCAGTCGCCGCAGACGGAGCCGCTCGCCGACGCCGCCCGCGCGGCCTTCAGCGACGGCACCCGGGCCGCCGCCGCCACGGCCGCCGCCTTCCTCACGCTGGGCCTGCTCTCGACCCTGACCCTCGGGTCGGCCGCCGCCTCCGCACCCACCTCACGCCGTGCGACGGGCCCGACCCGGCCCTGATCGCACCCCGCACAACACCCTGTCAAGCCGTCCGGCGCGTCGCACGAGAGGCAGGGCCTCTTCCCTAACCTTCCGATGTTCGCATCCATCGATCTTTGGGGAGATCCGCAATGTCGACACTCAGCCGCACATCATCGCGCCTGGCCACCTGGGTCGCCGTTCCCGCCGCCCTCGTCGCGGCCGGCATCGTCGTGTCATCCAGCTCGTACGCCGCGTTCTCGGACACCACGTCGAACGACGGCAACTCGTGGCGGGCCGGGACCGTCCAGCTCGACGACGACGACGCCGGACGGGCGCTCTTCACCGTCCCGAACGCCAAGCCCGGCGACGGCGGCACCACCTGCATCACCGTCACCTCGACCGGTTCGCTCGCCTCCGACATCCGCCTCTACGCCGTGGATGCCACCGGCTCGAACGCCCTGCCCGACCACCTCGCGCTCGCGGTCGAGGTCGGCAATGGCGGCGGGTCGGGGTCGTGCGACGGCTTCCAGCCCGAGGGCGACGCCGTCTTCCGCGGCACCGTCGCGCAGTTCACCTCCGCGCACACCTCGTTCGCCAGCGGCACACCGTCGTGGAGCCCGACCGGCGCGCCGCCGGAGAGCCGCACGTACCGCTTCTCCTGGCAGCTCGACGCCGACGCGCCCAACAGCGTCCAGGGCGGCACGGCGAGCACGACGTTCGTCTGGGAAG
>VGAV01000022.1 GCA_016870695.1 Actinomycetota bacterium
TCGCTTCTCTCGCGCGTGCCGCTGCACTCCGTCATCGGCCCCGGACAGCGCCGGTGGGCGCGCATCCGGTCGGTCTCGAAGTTCCTGGGGCCGGACCTGTGCCTCGCCCTCACCGCCTCCGACGCCGAGACCGCCGACCGCCTCGCGGTGCGGCTGACCCCCGGCACCACGTGGGTCAGCCACATCCTCCAGCGCCTCGCCCTCGCTCTCCTCACCGACGAGGCGGTGCGCGCCGACATCGCGGACGCGGCCCGCCACTACGCCGCGCGGAACGCCGCCTTCGCACGGCTGCTGGGGGATCGCGGCATCCCGGTCCCCGTCGGGGACGGACTGAACTTGTGGGTGCCGCTGCCGGCTCCGGCGGCCGAGGTCCGAGAGGACCTGATGCGCCGCGGGTGGCTGGTGCGCGGCGGGGAGCACTTCCAGCTCTCGCCCGACGACCCGGGCGAGCACCTGCGCCTGACGGTGCACGACCTCGACGACGACGCCGCCCGCCAGCTCGCCGACGACATCGCCGCGGCCGTGCGTGCGCGCGGCGGTCGGGACAGGAGTGGGAGGATCGGAGGATGAAGGTCCTCTCCATCCAGTCCGCCGTCGCGTACGGTCACGTCGGCAACTCCGCCGCCGTCTTCCCCCTCCAGCGCATCGGCGTCGAGGTGCTGCCGGTCTACACGGTGAACTTCTCCAACCACACCGGCTACGGCGCGTGGCGAGGACCGCTCATCTCGCCCGAGGACGTCGCCGCGGTGATCGCCGGCATCGAGGACCGCGGGGTCTTCCCCGAGATCGACGTGGTCCTGTCGGGCTACCAGGGCGGCGAAGGCATCGCCGACGTCATCATCGACACGGTCGCGCGGGTGAAGAAGGCGAACCCGGATGCCGTGTACGCGTGCGACCCGGTCATGGGCAACGCCAAGTCGGGGTGCTTCGTCGCCCCCGCCATCCCGGACCTGCTGCGCGAGCGCGTCGTGCCGGTGGCCGACATCCTCACGCCGAACCAGTTCGAGCTCGGCTTCCTCACCGGGACCGAGCCCGGGAGCATCGACTCGACCCTCGCGTCGGCCGACCTCGTGCGCGCCCGCGGACCCCGCACCGTGCTGGTGACCAGCGTCGAGCGCCCCGACCGCGAGGCCGACACGATCGAGATGATGGTCGTCGCCGACGCGGGCGCGTGGATCGTCCAGACGCCCCTCATCCCGATGAAGGCGAACGGGTCGGGCGACGTCACCGCGGCCCTGTTCACCGCGCACCTGCAGCGCACGGGCGACCCCGCCGACGCCCTGGCCCGCACGGCGTCCAGTGTCTTCGACCTGCTGTCCAACACGTTCGAGGCCGGCTCCCGCGAGCTGCGCCTCATCGAGTCGCAGGAGGCGTACGCGCACCCGCGCCTGCAGTTCCCGGTCCGCCAGGTGCGCTGACCGTCTTCCCTCCCCCGCGCTGACTTGGCGCAAAAGTACGCCAAGAGCCCCCGCGCGCGGACATCTGCGCCAAGTCACGGCCCCTCGCACAAACCCAGCGCTGACTTGGCGCAAAAGTACGCCAGAAGCCCCCGCGCGCGGACATCGGCGCCAAGTCACCGCCCGACCAGGCCACGGCCCGACCAGGGGCAGGCGGGGGCGGGTCAGGCGGCGCCGGCTCCCGCCGCCCACGCGTCCGCGACCGTGCGGCGGACGTCGCCCAGCAGCTGCGGCAGCGCCTTGGTCTTGGCGATGATGGGGAAGAAGTTCGCGTCCGAGGCCCAGCGCGGCACGATGTGCTGGTGCAGGTGCCCGTCGACGCCGGCACCGGCGATCGCGCCCTGGTTCATGCCCAGGTTGAAGCCGTCGCACCGCGAGACCGCGCGGAGCACGCGCATGCCCTGCTGCGTCAGGTCGCCGATCTCCGCCACCTCCTCGGGGGTCGCCTGGTCGTACGTGGCGATGTGCCGGTACGGGCAGACCAGGAGGTGCCCCGAGTTGTAGGGGAACAGGTTGAGCAGCACGTAGGCGGAGCGGCCGCGGGCGACGATCAGGCCGTCCTCGTCGGTCTTCCCCGGTGCGGCGCAGAACGGGCAGTTCTGCTCCATCGGCTCGCGCCCGGCCTGGATGTAGGCCATCCGGTGCGGCGTCCACAGGCGCTGGAACTCGTCCGGGACCCCGGCCAGCTCGCCGGCGGCGACGAGCTCGACGGGCGTGCCGTCGGACGCGGTTCCGGGCGCCGTGGCATCCGGGATCCCTCCGCCCGAGACGTCAGGCGTCTGCGTCACGCGAGGTCCTCGGCTGTGTCGACGAGCGTGCGCGCGGAGATCGCGCCGGTGATGCGCGCGACGGCTTCGTCGACGGGGATGCCGTTGAGCTGCGTGCCGTCGCGGAAGCGGAACGACACCGTGCCGTTCGAGCGGTCCTGCTCGCCGGCGATCAGCATGAGCGGCACCTTCTGCGTGGTGTGCGTGCGGATCTTCTTCTGCATGCGGTCGTCACTGTGGTCGGCCTCGGCGCGGACGCCCGTGGTCTTGAGGTCGGCGACGATGTCCTGCAGGTAGTCGCCGTACTCGGCGGCCACGGGGACCGCCACGACCTGGACCGGCGCGAGCCACACCGGGAACGCACCCGCGTAGTGCTCGAGCAGGATCGCGAAGAAGCGCTCGACCGAGCCGAACAGGGCGCGGTGGATCATGACGGGGCGGTGCTTCTCGCCGTCGGGACCGGTGTACTCGAGCTCGAAGCGCTCGGGCTGGTTGAAGTCGAGCTGGATGGTCGACATCTGCCACGTGCGGCCGATCGCGTCGCGCGCCTGCACCGAGATCTTCGGACCGTAGAAGGCGGCCCCGCCCGGGTCGGGCACGAGCTCGAGGCCGGACGCCTCGGCGACCTCGCGGAGCGTCTCGGTCGCCTCGGTCCAGAGGGCGTCGTCGCCGATGAACTTCGGGTTGCCCTCCTCCTTCGTCGACAGCTCCAGGTAGAAGTCGTTCAGGCCGTAGTCGCGCAGCGTCTGCAGCACGAAGTCGAGGCTGTGGGTCAGCTCGCCCTTCACCTGGTCGGCGGTGACGTAGATGTGGGTGTCGTCCTGCGTCATGCCGCGCACGCGCGTGAGGCCCGACAGCGTGCCGCTCTTCTCGTACCGGTAGACCGACCCGAACTCGCTCAGGCGCAGGGGAAGCTCGCGGTAGCTGCGCCCGCGCGAGCGGAAGATGAGGTTGTGGAACGGGCAGTTCATGGGCTTGAGGTAGTACTCCTGGCCCTCGCGCGACACGTGCCCGTCGGCGTCCACGACCTCGTCGAGCACCATCGGGGGGTACATGCCGTCGGCGTACCACTGCAGGTGGCCGCTCGTCATGAACAGGTCGCCCTTGGTGATGTGCGGGGTGTTGACGACCTCGTAGCCGCTGGCGAGCAGGCGCTCGCGCATGTACCGCTCGATCTCGTAGCGGATGATGCCGCCCTTGGGGTGGAACACCGACAGCCCCGGGCCGATCTCGTCCGGGAACGAGAAGAGGTCGAGCTCCTTGCCGAGCTTGCGGTGGTCGCGCTTGGCGGCCTCCTCGAGACGGTGCTGGTAGGCGCGAAGCTCGTCCTTGGTGGGCCAGGCGGTGCCGTAGATGCGCTGGAGCTGGGGGTTCTTCTCGCTGCCGCGCCAGTAGGCGCCGGCGATGCGGGTGAGGTCCCACCCGTTGCCGATGAGGCGCGTGCCGGGCACGTGGGGTCCGCGGCACAGGTCCTTCCACGCCGTCTCGCCGTCGCGGGTGACGTTGTCGTAGATCGTCAGCTCGCCGGCGCCGACCTCGACCGACGCGCCTTCGGCCGCCTCCGCGGAGCCGCCCTTCAACCCGATGAGCTCGAGCTTGAACGGCTCGGCGGCCAGCTCGGCGCGCGCCTCGTCGTCGCTGACGACCCGGCGCACGAACCGCTGGTTCTCGCGGACGATGCGCTCCATCTCCTTCTTGATGACCTTGAGGTCGTCGGGGGTGAAGGGCTCGTCGACCTGAAAGTCGTAGTAGAAGCCGTCGGTGACGGGCGGACCGATGCCGAGGTTCGCCTGCGGCTTGACGCGCTGCACCGCCTGCGCGAGGACGTGCGCGGTGGAGTGCCGCAGGATCGACAGGCCGTCGGCGCTGTCGATCGTCACGGCCTCGACGTCGTCCTCGGCGGTGACCGTCGTGGCGAGGTCCTTCAGCTCGCCGTTCACGCGCAGCGCGACGACCGATCGATCGGGGAAGAGGGCGAAGCCGTCGGCGGGAAAGGTGTGCTCCGACGGCAGGGCGGCATCAGTCAAGGCGGTCTCCAATAAAGCTCGCTCCCAGGCTACCCGCAGGGTGTGGCGCGGACGGCACGCGGCGTGCCCCATCATGGGACCCGTGACCCTGGCGATCATCGGCGGCGTGCTCTGGCTTCTCGGCATCGTCGCCCTCCTCACCGGAGCCCTGCCCACCGACGACGCCCTCGCCGTCGCGGAGCGCGTGTGGCCCATCCTGCTGTTCGTCGTCGCCGTCACGGTCGTCGCGGAGCTGGCATCCAAGGCCGGCCTGTTCGACGTCGTCGCCGCGCGCCTGGCGCGGGTCGCGCGCGGACGGACGGCGCTGCTGTGGGTGCTCGTGGTCGTGCTCGCCACGGTGGCCACGGCGTTCCTCTCCCTGGACACCACAGCGGTGCTGCTGACGCCGGTCGTCGTCGCGATGGCCGTGGCGCGGAGGATGGACCCGCTGCCCTTCGCCTTCGTCACCGTGGTGCTGGCCAACACGGCCTCGCTCGTGCTGCCGGTGTCGAACCTGACGAACCTGCTCGCCTCGGACGCGCTCGGCGGCGGCCACGACCCGATCGCCTTCCTCGCCCTCCTCGGCCCCTCCGCGCTCATCGCGATCCTCGTGTCGGTCGCCGTGCTGACCGCGGTGTTCCTCCGCCGCCTGCCGCGGACCTATCCCGACGCCCCCGCCCCCGCCGTCGCCGATCCCCTGCTCCTGCGCGTGTCGGGCGTGGTGACCGTCGCCCTCCTGCCGCTACTGGTCATCGGGCTGGAGCCCTGGATGCCGGCGGTCGGCGCCGCCGTCGTGCTCGTGGCCGTGTTCGCCTGGCGTGCGCCGCGGGCGCTCGGCATCCGTCTCGTCCCCTGGTCGCTGCTCGTGTTCGCCGGCGGGCTGTTCCTCGCGGTGGGCGCTCTCGAGGCGCTGGGCATCGGACGGGTGACGTCCGTCCTGGCCGGCACCGGCGACGACCTCGTGTCGCTCTGGCAGCTGGCCGGCGCCGGCGCCCTCGCGGCCAACGGCATCAACAATCTGCCGGCCTACCTCGCGCTGGAGTCGGCCGCGGGGTCGCCGGCACGACTGGCGGCCCTGCTGATCGGGGTGAACGCCGGTCCGATCGTCACTCCGTGGGCGTCGCTGGCCACGCTGCTGTGGCACGACCGCCTCGTCGCGGCGGGCGTCGAGGTGCGCTGGTCGCGGTTCGTGGTGCTCGGCGCGGTGATCGCCCCGCTGATCCTGCTGCTGGGCGTACTGCCCCTCGCCCTCGTCTGACCGGGGCGGCGCCGGGGCCGGGGCGCCCGCAGCCGCTCGCCGAACTCCGGAGTCTTGCGCGTGCGCGCGCTCGCCGAACTCCGGAGTCCGTGCGCGTGTGCGCGCTCACCGGCGCGAACCGGCGCGATTCGGCGCGACGGCGGCGCGGATCTCCGGAGTTGCGCGAGCCGGTTCTTGCGAAGCCCGGCACGGCCGGCCGCGTCACTCGTCGTACGCGCGCGCCCAGGCGCGCCCGGGCTCGACGAGCCAGGCGACGAAGTTCTCGCGGATCGGGTACGGCTCGCCGGTGTAGAGCGTCGAGATGCGGTCGACGACCTCCAGGGCCGCGGCGCCCTCGAGTCGCTCCACGGCGGTGCCGCGGACGAACGCCATCGCGAGCGGGTCGTCGGGCTTGGTCACCGAGACGGCCACGCGCGGGTCGCGCTGCAGGTTCCGGTCCTTCAGCGCCCCCGCCTCGGTGAAGAAGGCGAGCCGCTCCCCCTCGACGCCGACCCACACGGGAACGGAGTGGGGCGCCCCGTCCTTCATCAGCGTCGACAGGTGCGCGACGGCGGTGGTCTCGAAGTACGGCTTGGCGGTGGTCCAGTCGCTCATGCATGGTGCAACGTCGCGGCCCCTCGCGGTTCTTCCCCGCCCGCGGCTCCCGCTCCCCGAATCCGACTCTCCCGCCCGACCGCCCCGACCGCCCCACCGCCCGCGGGCCGGACGCGATACGACGACCCGTCCACCGCGAAACACGACTGCTATCCGGTGGTCGTCGTGCGGAAACAGTCGAGGTCTCTACTGGGGGCATGACCAACGAAGCCGTCCACACCGACATCCATCCGGATCGTGTCGCGACCCGGGTCAGTCTCGCTCTGCTGGGCGTCCGCAGCGACGCCCCGGTCCGCCGGTCCGGCGGGGCGGGTCCGAGCGACGACGGTCACTTCGTGATCGACGGCGACGGCGCTGCCATCCCCCTGAATCCGAACAGTCCCTACGTCGTGTCCGCGTCGGGGCGCCTCACCCGGGACGGCGCGGACCTCGGGTTCGACGTCGCGCCGGTCGTGCGCCCGCGGTTCTACGACCTGCAGACGTCCGAGGGCGTCGCCTACGACAAGATCGCCAAGTTGCACGGCAAGAACGTCCTCGCCACGACGGTCGTGCAGACGTGCGTGCGGTACGACGAGAGCGAGCGCTGCCGCTTCTGCGCCATCGAAGCGTCCCTCGACGCGGGCACGACCATCGCCGTCAAGACGCCGGCCATGCTCGCGGAGGTCGCCGAGGCCGCGGTGCGTCTGGACGGCGTCACCCACATGGTGATGACCACCGGCACGTCGAACGGCTGGGACCGCGGCGCGAAGCACCTCGCCCGCTGCGTGCGTGCGGTCAAGGCGGCCGTGCCGCAGCTCGAGATCCAGGTGCAGTGCGAGCCGCCGGCGGACCTCCAGGCCATCACGGACCTGTACGAGGCGGGCGCCCGGTCCATCGGCATCCATGTCGAGTCCATGGACGACGAGGTGCGCCGGAGATGGATGCCGGGCAAGTCGCGGGTCGGCCTGGACGAGTACCGCGCCGCCTGGCGCGAGGCGGTGCGGGTGTTCGGCTGGAACCAGGTGTCGACCTACCTCATCGTCGGCATGGGCGAGGAGCCGGATGCCGCCGTCGAAGGCGCCCGTGAGCTCATCGAGATGGGCGTGTACCCGTTCGTCGTCCCGTTCCGCCCGCTGAAGGGCACTCTCGCCACCGACGTGGACCGGGTGCCGGCGCCCCACCGCGCCACGGTGGACCACATCACGACACGGGTCGCGGCGCTGCTGCAGGCGGCGGGCATGCGGGGCGAGGACCAGCGCGCCGGGTGCGCCGCGTGCGGGGCGTGCAGCATCCTCAAGACGGCGGGCGCGTGATGTTCGACCTGCCCGTCCTGACGGGGGCGCTCCCGCGGCAGGCGGCGGCGGCGTGGGAGATCCGCGTCGCGGACCCCGGCCAGGTCCGGGCGTACCGGGACCTCCGCCGCGACGTGTTCGTCGCCGAGCAGGGGCTGTTCCCGGGCTCGGACCGCGACGACGTCGACGACGATCCGCGGACGATCGTCCTCGTCGCGGTCACCGCGGAGGGCGAGGTCCTCGGCGGCGTCCGCCTCGCCCCCGCGACCCCGCGCGACATCGGCTGGTGGACCGGCGGGCGGCTCGTGGTCCGCCGCACGGCTCGGCACGCCGGCGGCATCGGCCCGGAGCTGGTCCGCGCCGCCTGCCGGGAGGCGCTGCGCCGCGGCGTCCTGCGCTTCGAGGCGACCGTGCAGATCCCGAACGAGTCGCTGTTCCGCCGCCTCGGATGGCTGCGGTGGGGAGAGGCATCCATCTCCGGAGTCCCCCACGTGCGCATGCGCTGGCCGATCGACCGGATCGCGGAGCTCGTCGCCGCGACGAAGCTCCCGCTCGGCGACGTCCTCGCCGGGCTGCGTGACGACCACCCCGACGGACTGGGCGGTGCCGGCTGGATCGGCGACGACGGCGCCCTCGTCGCCGGGACGGACGTGGTCGTGGCGACCGACGCGATCCTGCCCGCGATGATCGAGAAGGACCCCGAGTGGGCCGGGTGGTGCGGTGTGCTCGTCAACGTCAACGACATCTCCGCGATGGGGGCGCGGGCGGTGGGACTGATGGATGCCGTCGCGGCACCCACCCCGTCGGCGGTGCGTCGCATCGTCTCGGGACTGCGCAGCGCGGCCGTGGCCTGGGGCGTGCCCATCCTCGGCGGGCACACGCAGGTGCGCGCGTCGCCCTCGCTCGCGGTCACCGCCATCGGGCGGACCGTCTCCCCCGTCCCCGGCGGCGGAGGAAGGGCGGGACACCCGCTCGGCCTCACCGTCGACCTGCACGGGCGCTGGCGGCGCGGCTTCGAGGGGCGGCAGTGGGACTCGACCTCGTCCCGCACCGGCGAGGAGCTGCGGCACCTCGCGGGGCTCATCCCCGGCCACCGTCCCGCCGCTGCGAAGGACGTCAGCATGGCCGGCATCGTCGGCACCGCGGCGATGCTCGCCGAGGCGTCCGGCACCGGCGCGCGCATCGACGTGGCCGCCGTCCCCGCGCCCGACGGCGTGGCCTTCGGCGACTGGATGACGTGCTTCCCCGGCTTCGGGATGGTGACGGCCGGAGCGCCGCCGCTGGCCTCCCCGCTCGCCGCATCCGCGACGGTCGGCGAGTTGACCACCGCCCCGGGGGTGACCCTCCGCTGGCCGGACGGCGTCGAGACCCGGGCGGTCGACTCCGGCGCCACCGGTCTCGGTGCGGCGTAACACGACCTCATTCCGACCGAAACCATTCCGAAACGCCCGGCGCCCACGCTGGGAACAGGGAAACCGATTCACACCCGACTGCTCCACCCCTGCACCACCGACGCGAAGGACATCATCATGACCTCTGACCTCGACGCGCAGATCGCGGAGAACATCGCCGCCTCGCTCAAGGAGATCCCCCACCCGTCGCTGCCGAAGGGCAGCAACATCTACGGCTCCACGAAGCTGTTCCCCGACTTCCAGGCGGAGAACGGCGAGAGCTACTTCACCCTCATCCACGGCATCCCGCACGAGTCCTCGGTGAGCTTCGTCGCGATCCTCCAGGCGACCCGCGCGCTCCGGAAGGGCTTCGAGTCGGCGATCTACCTCTACGGCCCGGGCACCCTCGCGGCCGCCGCGAACCGCGGCTTCCCCACCACGGGCGACGCGGGCTTCCCCGGCGAGCTGAACATGAACAACTCGCTCGAGACGTTCATCAAGGAGGGCGGCACGGTCTACTGCTGCCGCTTCGGACTCGCGCTGCACGGCATCCGCGAGGAGGACATCATCGAGGGCGTCATCCCCGCGCACCCGCTCGACGTGCAGGACGCGGTCATCTACTACGCCCGCAAGGGCGCGATCATCAACTCCGTCTACAACCTCTGAGGTCCGCCGTGTCGATCACCGTCGCCTCCGTCTCGGCCAACTTCACCCGGGACCTGGAGCAGAATTACGCGCTCATCGCCGATCTGGTGGCCGAGGCGCGGGCCGCGGGGGTGTCGTTCCTGGCCTTCCCGGAGGCCGCGATCGGCGGGTACCTGTCGTCCCTCGGCAACCACGGCGACACCGTCAAGACGACGACCCGGTCGATGCCGCCGGCCATCCGCCTCGACGGCGCCGAGATCGCCCGGGTGCAGGAGATCGCCGGCGACATGATCCTTACGATCGGCTTCTGCGAGCTCGCCGACGACGGGGAGACGCGGTACAACGCCGCCGTGTGCCTCGACGGCGGCACCGTCTACGGCTCGTACCGCAAGGTGCACCAACCGCTGGGCGAGAACATGTCGTACTCGGCCGGCGACGCCTACGCGGCGTTCGACACCCCCGTCGGGCGGGTCGGGATGCAGATCTGCTACGACAAGGCGTTCCCCGAGGCCGCGCGCATGCTCGCCCTCGACGGCGCCGAGATCATCGTCAGCATGTCGGCCTGGCCGGCGGCGCGCACCGCGACCGCGGAGAACCTGCAGGACGATCGCTGGACCTACCGGTTCAACCAATTCGACATCGCGCGGGCTCTCGACAACCAGGTGTTCTGGATGGCATCCAATCAGTCGGGCACGTTCGGGTCGCTGCGCTACGTCGGCAACGCGAAGGTCGTCGACCCGGGCGGCAACATCCTCGCCACGACACTCCTCGGCACGGGGCTCGCGATCGCCGAGATCGACATCGCGGAGACGTTCCGGGCGATGCGCGGCGGCATGTTCCACCTGCGCGACCGGCGTCCGGACGTCTACGGCCCCGTGACGCGGACCGACGGCGCCGGGGTCGACGGGTGGCGGGAGCTCGCTCATGCCTGAAATGCGTTTCACCGTCGAGTGGCCCGACGGGGTGCGGACCTCGCACTACTCGCCGAGCCTCGTGGTCCATGACTTCCTCGTCACCGGCGAGCGCTATCCGGTCGCGGACTTCGTCTCGCGCGCGCGGGAGGCGCTCGACATCGCCGGCGAGCGGGTGCGCGCGGCCTACGGGTTCGCGTGCACCTCGGCCGCGGCCTCGCGGGCCGAGATCGCCCGAGCCGCGGACGGCCACGGGACGGGCGAGGTCCTCGTCCTCGCCATGGAGCCTCCGCTCCCGGCGGTGCCCGCGTGATCCCCGTCGAGATCGAGGCGGGCCGGCACTACTCGGCCGTCGTCGTCGGCGGCGGGCAGGCCGGGCTGGCGGTGAGCCGGCACCTCGTCGAGCGCGGGGTCGACCACGTGGTGCTGGAGCGGTCCTCCATCGCCCACGAGTGGCGGGACGGGCGGTGGGACAACTTCACCCTCGTGACACCGAACTGGCAGTGCCGTCTGCCGGGGTACCCGTACGCCGGGCCCGACCCCGACGGTTTCATGCGGCGCGACGAGGTGTACGCGTGGGTCCGCGGCTACGCCGACACCTTCGACGCCCCCGTGGCCGAGCAGGTGGGTGTGGAGCGGGTGACGCGGCGCGACGACGGCGCCTTCCTCGTGACCACGACCGCCGGGACCGTCTCGGCCGACGCCGTCGTGTCCGCCACCGGCGGCTACCACGAGCCCCTCGTGCCCGCCTGGGCCGCCGACCTGCCGCCGTCGGTCCGACAGCTGCACTCGCACGAGTACCGCAACGGTGGACAGCTGCCGGGCACGGTCCTCGTCGTGGGGACCGGCCAGTCCGGCACGCAGATCGCGGAGGACCTGCACCTGGAGGGACGCCGGGTGCACCTGGCCGTGGGCCGGGCCCCTCGCGTCGCCCGCTTCTACCGGGGCCGCGACTGCATGACGTGGCTGGCCGACATGGGGGTCTACGACATCCCCGTCGGGGCGCAGGCCGCCGCCAAGCGCGCGGCGACCAACCACTACGTCACCGGGCGCGACGGCGGGCGCGACATCGACCTGCGCGCGTTCGCCGCGCAGGGCATGGCGCTGCACGGACGCGTCGTCGGGATCACCGGGGGCCGGCTGCACTTCGACGACGCGCTCGCCGCGAACCTCGACCACGCCGACGACGTGGCCGCCTCCATCAAGCGCGACATCGACGCGTTCATCGCGCGTGAGGGCATCGACGCGCCGGCCGAGCCGCCCTACCGCCCGGTCTGGGCCCCTGCGCCCGGACCCACCTCGGTCGGCCTGGACGAGATCGACGCCGTCGTGTGGGCGATCGGGTTCCGGCCGGACTGGTCGTGGCTGGGAGACCTGGCGGTGCTCGACGCGCAGCGGCATCCCGTGCACGACCGGGGTGTGACCGCCGAGCCCGGGTTCTTCTTCGTCGGGCTGCCGTGGCTGCACACGTGGGGGTCGGGCCGGTTCCACGCGATCGCCCGGGATGCCGCCCACGTGGCGGCGCAGGTCGACGCGGCCGCGTCGGCTCTCGCCGTGCGGTGAGGCCGGGTCCCGTTAGCCTGCTGACATGGGATCGGTGACGATGGCCGCCGTCGCGGCCCACTTCGGGCGCGATGTCGAGCGTACGCTGGCCAAGCTTCCCGGGATCGTCGCGGACGCGCGGTCGCGAGGCGTCGACCTGCTCGTGCTGCCGGACGCGACGATCGGCGGCTACCTCCTCGACCTGCACCACCCCGTGGGAGACGGCGACAGCGTCCCCCACTCCGTGGAGATCGACGGACCGGAGGTCGCCGCCATCGTCGCACTCGCCGGCGACATGACGGTGTGCTTCGGCATCGCCGAGCGGGCAGTGGAGGACGGCGGCGAGCGCCGGTACAACACGGCGGTGTGCGTCACCGGCTCGGGGGTCCTCGGCACCCACCGCAAGGTGCACCTGCCCCTGGGCGAGGGCGAGGTGTACGAGCCGGGGACGGCGTTCGAGGCCTTCGACACCCCCGTCGGTCGCCTGGGCATGCTCATCGACTTCGACAAGACCTTCCCAGAAGCGGCGCGGTCGCTCGCCCTGGACGGGGCGGAGATCATCGCGTGCCTGAGCGCGTGGCCCGCCAGCGTCACCGACCGGTCCGACCGCATCCGCAACGACCGTCAGGCGCACCTGTTCGACCTGTACGACTGCGCGCGGGCCGCGGAGAACCAGGTCTACCTCGTCTCGTCCAACCAGACCGGCGTCCTCGGGGGGCTGCGCTTCCTCGGACAGGCCAAGGTCGTCGATCCCGCGGGCGAGATCGTCGCAAAGACGTGGGCGAAGGGCGGTCTGGCCGTCGCCGAGGCCGACGTCGCCGGCGACATCGCCCGTGCCCGCCGCTCGCTGAACCACCTCGCTCAGCGCGTCTCCCCCGCCTACCGCCGGGACGCGCCGGTCTGACGGCCCCGCCCCCGCCCCGACCGCCGCACACGCAGGGAGGACACCGTTGCGCATCGCACTGCTGACCTACTCCACCAAGCCCCGCGGCGGCGTCGTGCACACGCTCGCCCTCGCGGAGGCGCTCGCCGCCCGGGGGAACGACGTCGAGGTGTGGACGCTCGGGCGCGGCGAGGACACCGCCTTCTTCCGCCGGGTGCGGCCGGAGGTGAGTGTGCGGGTGGTTCCGTTCGCGGCGCGGGACGGCGAAGGGGTCGGCGAGCGCATCGAGCGGTCCATCGACGTCATGTCCGCCGCGCTCGACACCGACGCGGACGTGGTCCACGCCCAGGACTGCATCTCCGCCAACGCCGCCCTGCGCCGCGGCATCCCGGTCTTGCGCACCGTCCATCATCTCGACGCCTTCACCACGCCCCAGCTGGTCGCGTGCCACGACCGCGCCGTCCGGGAGCCGGTGGCGCTGCTGAGCGTGTCCGCGGCCGTGTCGGCGGAGGTCGAGGGGCTCTACGGCCTTCGTCCGCAGGTGATCCCCAACGGCGTAGACGCCTCGCGCTTCGCTGAGGCAGCGGGATCGGATGCCGCCCCCGCGCGCGACCGCTGGACGTCCGAGCTCGGCGACTACGTCCTCGCGCTCGGCGGCATCGAGCCGCGCAAGGGCTCGATCGACCTGCTGGAGGGGTTCGCCCGGGTCCGGGCGATCCATCCGGATCTGCGGCTCGTGTTCGGCGGAGGGGAGACGCTGTTCGACTACCGCGACTACCGCGCGGCGTTCGACGCCCGCGCCGCCGAGCTGGGGATCGTCCCGACGGTCCTCGGCACCGTGGACGACGACGCCCTGCCCGCCCTCGTCGCAGCGGCACGGGTGCTCGGGTTCGTCTCCACGAAGGAGGGCTTCGGTCTGGCCGCCATGGAGGCCCTCGCCGCGGGGACGACGGTGGTGGCCCGCGATCTCCCCGTCATCCGGGAGGTGTTCGGCGATGCCGTCCTGTACGCCTCGACGCCCGAGGAGATCGCGTTCCGCATCGGCAGCGCGCTCACGGCATCCGGCGACGTGGATCGCGACGCGGGCCGGCGCCTGGCCCGGGCGCATACGTGGGATGCCGCCGCGCGCGCGCACGAGGCGTTCTACCGCGACGTGATCGGGCAGTCCTCCTCCTCGGGCACCGCCGCGCACGCTTCCGCCCGGACGCGGTGATGACGGCGCAGACGTTCTCCGCGTTGCTGGCCGATCGCGCCCGACGCGCGCCGGAGGAGCCGGTCGTGGTCGACGACCGCGAGACGCTCACCGCCCGCGGGCTCGACACCGCGGCGACG
>VGAV01000023.1 GCA_016870695.1 Actinomycetota bacterium
GGACGTCTACGCCTGGCCGCACAACGAGACCTCGACCGGTGTCGCCGCCCCCGTCCGCCGCGTCCACGGCGACGACGGCGCCCTGACGGTCATCGACGCGACCAGCGCCGCCGGCGGCATCGACTTCGATGTGGCAGAGGCCGACGTCTACTACTTCGCGCCCCAGAAGAACCTCGGCTCGGACGGCGGCCTCTGGTACGCCGCCGTCTCGCCCGCGGCGCTCGAGCGCATCGAGCGCATCGCCGCGTCGGACCGCTACATCCCCGAGTTCCTCAGTCTGAAGAACGCGGTGGACAACTCGCGCCTGCAGCAGACGCTCAACACCCCGGCGCTCGCCACGCTGCTGCTGCTCGACGATCAGCTGGGCTGGATCCTCGACAACGGAGGCCTGGCGTGGGCCGGCGCGCGGACGGCCGAGTCATCCTCGGCGCTCTACGAGTGGGCCGAGGGCAGCACCGTCGCCACGCCCTTCGTCGCGGACCCCGCGGACCGCTCCCCCGTCGTCGTGACCGTCGACTTCGACGAGTCCGTCGACGCGGCGGCCGTCGCGAAGAGCCTGCGCGCGAACGGCATCGTCGACACCGAGCCCTACCGCAAGCTCGGACGCAACCAGCTGCGCGTCGCGACGTTCGTGTCAATCGAGCCGGAGGACGTCCGGAAGCTCATCGGCGCGATCGACTACACCGTGGAGGGTCTGCGCGCCGGCGCCTGACCCGTCACCGCCGGACATGACGAAGGCCGCCCTCTTTCTCGGGGGCGGCCTTCGTCGTCTTGGTCAGTAGCTGCGTTCGCGCTCGTCATCGTCCGACTCGTCGTGGTCCGACTCGTCGTCGTCGAAGTCATCGGACTCGTCGTCGTCGTCCGCGGCGTCGTCGTCGGACTCCTCATCGTCGTCGGAGTCCTCGTCGTCCGCCGCGTCGTCGTCGGACTCCTCATCGGACTCGTCGTCCGCGGCATCCACGTCGAGCTCGTCGATGTCGACGCCGTCGAGATCGCCGGCGTGCAGGCGAGCCCGGGGCTCGTCGTCGTCGGACTCGTCGTCCGTCTCGTCCTCGTCGTCGTCCTCAGCATCCGACTCGCCGTCGTCGAGGTCGTCGACATCCGCGTCGTCCGACTCGGCGGCCGCCGCCTGCGCCGCCTGGTACTCGGCGAGCCGGGTCGCCCACGGGATCCACTCGGGAGCCAGCAGCGCCCCCTCACCGGGCAGCAGCTCGACCTCCAGCACCGTCGGCTCGGCGTCCTCGACGACGGCGACGGTCACGGTCCAGTGCCAGCCGGGGTAGCCGGCGAGACGGGTGAGGAAGCGCAGCGAGACGACCCCGTCGTCCTCGACGACGTAGCCGGCCGCCGGGCCGATGCTGGACTCCGGCGTGATCTCCCGCAGGGCGGCGAGGGCCAGGTCGTGGGCGTCGAGCAGGCGCGGGTCGACCGGCTGCTCAGGCTTCGAAGTCATCGGCGACCTTGCGCAGCACGGCGGCGATCTTCTTCGCGTGCGCGCCACTGGGGTACCGGCCGCGACGCAGGTCGCCGCCGATGCCGTCGAGCAGCTTGACGAGGTCCTCGACGATGATGGCCATGTCGTCCGCGGGCTTGCGCGAGCGCTTGGCGAGGCTGACGGGCGCCTCGAGGACGCGCACCGAGAGGGCCTGGGGACCGCGCTTGCCGTCGGCCACGCCGAACTCCAGACGCGTTCCGGCCTTCGGCCCGGGGGTCCCGGCGGGCAGGGCGGTGGCGTGCAGGAACACGTCCTGGCCGTCATCGGTCGTGATGAAGCCGAAGCCCTTCTCGTCGTCGTAGAACCTGACCTTGCCGGTGGGCATGGATACCTCGCTGGGGATGTGCGCGCAGACGCGCGATGGAACGCGGGAAACCCGATCGGGACCCGGCCTCCCAGCCTACGGCACCGCCGCCAGGCAGTAGGCTGAGCCCGATGAGCACGCGCACCCCCGGCGAAGACGTCCCGATCCGACGTATCGATCGCATCCTCGCGTTCATGTCGCTGGGCCTGCTCATCCTGTCGATCGTGTGCTTCTTCGCGATCATGATCGGCTCCTCGACCGGCGCGGACATGCGCACCGGCGTCTGGCCCACCGTCGGCGTCCTCATCTACATCGCACCTCCCGTGGCGTTCGCGTGCCTGGTGGCCGTGCTCATCATGAGCTTCGTGCGAAGGGCACGCGCGAACAAGGGTCGCTGACGTGTCCGAGACCTCCGATCAACGTGCGCTGGCGGTCTCTCTGGGCGCGATGGGCGACGGCGAGCTGGTCCGCCTTTTCGCCGACCGCGAGGTGTCGCCGACCGCCACGTGGCGCGACATGTTCGACGCGGCCGACGCCCTCCTCGACCCCGCCTCGATCGGACGGGCCCTCCCCGCGCTGAACCGCGCGGAGGCGCAGGGACTCGTGGATGCCACGGCCTCGCGCACACCGCTCCCACCCGACTCCCGCGGCGCCCTGGTCTCCCGGGCCCTCGCCCGCGAGGACGGCACGCCCTTCACCGCCGTCGCGGAGATCGTCCGCGAGACGTTCCCGGACGGCATCCCGGACATCGAGATCCCCGCCGTGACCTCGGACCCGGCACCGCGCGAGGCCGCCGCCGCCGAGGACGCGTTCACGAATGCGGCCTCGCTCGCCGACGTGCTGCTGCTGGCCCTCGAGACGCCCCTCGGCCGCATCGGCTCCGGCTCGCTCGGCGCCGGCGAACGCCGTCGTCTGGTCGAGACGGGTGCGGCCGTCACCCCCGAGGACGCCGATCTGCTGGTCGGGCTCGGCGCCGCCGTCGGCCTGCTCGGCTCGAACGGACGCGCGTGGCTGGTGACCCGCGCCGGTCGCGACTGGCTGCGCAAGCCCACGCTCGACCGGTGGGAGAGCACCGCCGCCGCCCTGCGCGACGCGCTCCCCTCCTCCTACCGCTCGCCCGACGGCGGCTGGGTCTCCGCCTACCTCTGGGCGGGGGCCGCGCCGTTCGACCCGACCGGTCCCCGGCACGCCTCGGAGTGGATCGCGCGCTTCCGCGCGTGGGGACTCATCGACACGGCCGGCCAGGAGACGCCGTGGAGCCGCGGTCTCGCCGCGGGCGGCCCGGCCGAGACCGACGCCCTGCGCGCGCTGCTGCCGCCCGAGGTGGACCGCGTGTACCTGCAGAACGACCTCACGGCGATCGCGCCCGGACCGCTGGCCCCGCACCTCGACGTCCGCCTGCGCGGCATGGCGGCGCGGGAGTCCCGCGCCCAGGCGTCCAGCTACCGCTTCAGCGCCGCGTCGATCGGCTCCGCCATCACGGCGGGCGAGACCGCGGAGTCGCTGCGGGACTTCCTCACCGGGCTGTCGCTGACGGGGCTGCCGCAGCCCCTGGCCTACGTCATCGAGCGGTCCGCCGCCGAGCACGGGCGGGTGCAGGTGGCGCGGGACGAGGCGTCCGGCCTGACCCGCATCCGCACCGACGACGCGACCCTCGCGCGCGCCATGGAGGTGGACCAGTCCCTGCGGTCCATCGCCCTCACCGTCGACGACGACGCCGACGGCCACGACCTCGTCACCCACGTCGACCGCGACGTCGTCTTCTGGGCGCTCAGCGACGCGCACTACCCCGCGGTCGCCGTGGACGCGGACGGCCGCGCCCGGGCGCTGGACCGCGCCCGCCTCGCCCCCGAGGAGTCCGCCCCCTCCCCCGCGGACGTGTACGCGCCGCTCGTCGGTCGCCTGCGCGCCGGAGTCGGCGACTCGGACGCCGCCTGGCTCGAACGCGAGCTCGACCAGGCCGTCCGGACGCGGTCGGTCGTCGACGTGACGGTGCGGCTCCCCGACGGATCCGCGCGCGTCTTCCGCCTCGAGGCCACGGGTCTGGGCGGCGGACGGCTGCGCGGGCGGGACAAGGCGGCCGACGTCGAGCGCACCCTGCCGCTGTCGCACATCGACGGGGTCGCGCTGGTCGAGTGAGGACCGGGATGCCGCCCCGGTGGCATCCATCCGCCCGCCGACGCGCCGGGGGCACGCGCGACCTCGGTAGAATCGATCGTTATGGCTGACGGTCCCCTCATCGTGCAGAGCGACCGCACCGTGCTGCTCGAGGTCGCGCACCCCGACGCGGAGACGGCGCGGCACGAGCTGGCGGTCTTCGCCGAGCTCGAACGCGCGCCCGAGCACATCCACACGTACCGCATCACCCGGTTGGGGCTGTGGAACGCCCGCGCAGCCGGCCACGACGCCGACGGGATGCTGCAGACGCTCGACCGGTGGTCGCGCTTCCCGGTGCCGGCCTCGGTGAGCACCGACATCCGCGAGACCGTCACCCGGTACGGCCGTCTCGTCATCGAGCGCGACGACGAGGGCGCCCTCGTCCTGCGGTCCACGGACGCGGCCGTGCTCAGCGAGGTGTCGCGGAACAAGCGCATCGCGCCGCTGCTCATCGGGCACCCGTCCCCTGACAGCTACACCGTCGACGCCTGGGCCCGCGGCCACATCAAGCAGGAGCTGCTGAAGATCGGCTGGCCGGCCGAAGACCTCGCCGGTTACACGCCCGGCACGCCGCACCCCATCGACCTCGACGAGGACGGCTGGCACCTGCGTCCGTATCAGCGGCAGGCCGTCGACTCCTTCTCGGAGGGCGGCTCCGGCGTGGTGGTGCTCCCCTGCGGTGCGGGCAAGACGCTCGTCGGCGCCGGCGCGATGGCCGAGACCCGCACGACGACGCTCATCCTCGTCACGAACACCGTGAGCGCCCGCCAATGGCGGGACGAGCTGCTGCGCCGCACCTCGCTCACGCCCGAGGAGATCGGCGAGTACTCGGGTCAGTCGAAGGAGATCAAGCCGGTCACCATCGCGACCTACCAGATCCTCACGGCCAAGCGCGGGGGCCAGTACGCCCACCTCGCGCTGCTCGACGCGCTCGACTGGGGACTGGTGCTCTACGACGAGGTGCACCTGCTGCCCGCGCCCGTCTTCAAGCTCACGGCGGACCTGCAGGCGCGGCGCCGTCTCGGCCTGACGGCGACCCTGGTGCGCGAAGACGGACGCGAGGGCGACGTCTTCAGCCTCATCGGCCCCAAGCGCTTCGACGCACCGTGGAAGGAGATCGAGGCCCAGGGCTTCATCTCCCCCGCCGCCTGCTACGAGGTGCGCGTCGACCTCCCGGCCGGAGAGCGCCTCGAGTACGCCGCCGCCGCGGACGAGGAGCGGTACCGCCTGGCCGCCACCGCCCCGGCCAAGATCGACGTCGTGCGCCGGCTCGTGGACCGTCACCCCGGGGAGCGCGTCCTCGTCATCGGGCAGTACCTCGACCAGATCGACGAGCTGGCCGAGGCGCTGAACGCCCCGAAGATCACCGGCTCGACCCCCGTGTCGGAGCGGGAGGAGCTGTTCCAGGCCTTCCGCGTGGGCGAGATCTCCCTGCTCATCGTGTCGAAGGTCGCGAACTTTTCGGTCGACCTGCCCGAGGCGTCCGTGGCCATCCAGGTCTCCGGCTCGTTCGGCTCGCGCCAGGAGGAGGCCCAGCGTCTCGGGCGCCTGCTGCGACCCAAGCAGTCGGGGCACACCGCGAGCTTCTACACGCTCATCGCCCGCGACACCGTGGACCAGGACTTCGCGCAGAACCGGCAGCGGTTCCTCGCCGAGCAGGGCTACGCGTACACGATCCTGGATGCCGACGGGATCGAGGCCGTCGCCGCCTGATCCATAGCAGGGCACGGCGTTTCGTGCGATATCCAGCGGTTCCCTGGGTGCAGTCACGATAATGAGCACATGACTGCACCGCGCATCCTCGTTGTGGACGACGAACCGAACATCCGCGACCTGCTGATCACGAGCCTGCGTTTCGCCGGGTTCCAGGTCCGGGCCGTGAGCAACGGCGCGCAGACGATCTCGGCGGTCCTCGAGGAGGAACCGGATCTGATCGTGCTCGACGTGATGCTGCCGGACATGAACGGCTTCAGCGTCACGAAGCGTCTGCGCGGGGCCGGATACACGGCGCCGATCCTCTTCCTCACGGCGAAGGACGAGACGGAGGACAAGATCACGGGCCTGAACGCGGGCGGCGACGACTACGTCACCAAGCCGTTCAGCCTCGACGAGATCGTCGCGCGCATCCAGGCGATCCTCCGCCGCACGATGCAGGCCGACGAGGAGTCGGTCATCCGCACCGGCGAGCTGACGATGGACCAGGACACGCACGACGTGAGCGTCGGCGACGTCTCGATCGACCTCAGCCCGACGGAGTTCAAGCTGCTGCGGTACCTCATGCTGAACCCGAACCGCGTGCTGTCGAAGGCACAGATCCTCGACCACGTCTGGGAGTACGACTTCAACGGCGACGCCGGTATCGTGGAGAGCTACATCTCCTACCTGCGCCGCAAGATCGATCCGCACTCCTCCGAGCCGCTCATCCAGACCAAGCGCGGCTTCGGCTACATGCTCAAGTCCGGTAAGAGCGCCTGAGCCGGGAGGCTCCCCTGTCGCATTCCGACGACGCCCTGACACGCTGGTGGCGTGCGCTGAGCCTCCGGGCCAAGGTCACCGGCGTCACCGTCACGCTCCTGGCGGTCGGGCTGTTCGCGGCGGGGATCGGCACGATGGTGTTCCTGCGCACGACGCTCGTGAACAGCCTGGACGAGCAGCTCGGCCAGCAGGCGGCCAGCAGCGTCGCGAGCAGCGTGTTCACCTGGTCGGAGGTGGACGGCGAGGTCGCCTTCACGCAGGTCGACAACGTCGCGCAGATCGGCTCGATGGTCGCGGTCTACGGGCCGCCGGACGGGGAGCGCAAGGCGTTCTACAACGGCACCAACGCCAAGGGTCTGCCGCAGCTGCCCGAGACGTACCCGCTCGAGCAGATGTACCTCGACCTCGGCAAGCGGATCGATCTGGAGAACCCGGACACGGGTGAGCACTTCCTCGCCCGCGTCGACCTGCTGACGATCAACGGGACCGTCTACACGCAGATGGTGATCCAGCCGCTCGCGCCCACCGATCGCATCGTCGCGGCGTACGTCGGCATCTACGGCTTCGTCGCGCTGCTGATCCTCATCGCCAGTGCCCTCCTGACGCGGTGGCTGGTGACCTTGACGTTCCGCAGCCTGGGCCAGGTGGAGACGACGGCCATGGACATCGCCGCGGGCGACTTCAGCCAGCGCCTCACCGACATCGTGCCCGGCACCGAGGTGGGACGCCTCAAGACCGCCATCAACGCCATGCTCACGCGCATCGACGGCGCCCTCGGGCAGCGCGACGCGACCGTGCGGCAGATGCGGCGCTTCATCGGCGACGCCAGCCACGAGCTGCGGACGCCGCTCGTGACGATGCGCGGGTACGCGGAGCTGTACCGCATGGGCGCGATCCGGTCCGAGCAGGACGTGTCGCAGTCGATGGAGCGCATCGAGAAGGAGGCGATCCGGATGGGCGCGCTCGTCGAGGACCTCCTCGCGCTCGCGCGCCTGGACGAGCGCCGCGACGTCACGATCATCCCGTTGGATCTGCGACCGATCGCACGCGACGCCGCGCTCGACGTCCGCGCCGCCGCCCCGCAGCGCGAGGTGACCGTGGACGACACGACGACGCGCGACGCCGTCGTGCTGCCGGTCATGTCGCTCGACGGCTCGGTGCTCCCGGCATCCGATTCCCCCGACACCCCGGCGGAGGAGGGTCCCGCGCCTCGACGGCGGTCCGCGCCGGCGACCTCGGCGATGGCGATCGCCCGTCTGTCCCGGTTCCGCCGTCGACCGAAGGAGAACGGCGAGACCGGCCCGGTCGACGCCGCCGCGTCGGCGAGCGGGACCGCTCCGGGCATCCTGGGCGCGCCCCGCCCGGCCCCCATCGTCCTCGGCGACGAGAACCGCGTGCGACAGGTCGTCACGAACCTCCTCGGCAACGCGCGGCGCTTCACGCCCGACGACTCCCCCATCGGCCTGAGGGTGGGAGTGGATGCCGCCGCCGACATGGGATGGATCGAGATCATCGACCATGGCGAGGGCGTGCCGGAGCAGATCCGCGAGCAGATCTTCCAGCGGTTCTGGCGGGCGGACACGTCCCGCACCCGCGAGACCGGCGGGTCCGGGCTGGGCCTGTCGATCGTGGCATCCATCGTCGACCTGCTGCACGGCACGGTCGAGGTCGTCGACACCCCGGGCGGAGGGGCGACGTTCCGCGTCTCGCTGCCGCTCGCGCACCGCCGCGAGGCCGCCGAGCACGCGTCGATCGAGACGCAGCCGCTGGAGCGCCTGCCCGAGGACGCCCCGCCCCCGCAGGCCTGACCCCGCGCTCTCCTCCGCCGGGTCGCTCCCCCGCACCGGCGCTGAGTTGGCGCAAATGCACGCCGCACGCCCCGCGGGATGTACATCTGCGCCAAGTCACGGCCCCCGCCGTAAGCCCCGCTGAGGTGGCGCGCACGCACGCGGAACGCCCCGCTGGGCGTCCATCTGCGCCACCTCGCGGCCCTGCGGGCGCGCTGACACGGCCCGGCGACACCGCCCCGGAACGGCAGAACGCCCCCTCCCGAAGGAGGGGGCGTTCAGAACCTCAGGCGTGGATCAGAAGTCCATGCCACCGGTCGGGTCGGCGGGAGCCGCGGCGGCCTTCTCGGGCTTGTCCGCGACGACGGCCTCGGTGGTGAGGAACAGGCCGGCGATCGACGCGGCGTTCTGCAGCGCCGAGCGGGTCACCTTCGCGGGGTCGATGATGCCCTGGGCGAAGAGGTCGCCGTACTCGCCGGTCGCCGCGTTGAGGCCGTGACCGACCTCGAGCTCGGAGACCTTGTTCGCGACGACACCGGGCTCGAGACCGGCGTTGAGCGCGATCTGCTTGAGCGGGGCCTCGATGGCGACCTTGACGATGTTGGCGCCGGTCGCCTCGTCACCGGTCAGCTCGAGCGACGCGAACGCCGTCTTGCCGGCCTGAATGAGGGCCACGCCGCCACCGGCGACGACACCCTCTTCGACGGCGGCCTTCGCGTTGCGGACGGCGTCCTCGATGCGGTGCTTGCGCTCCTTGAGCTCGACCTCGGTGGCCGCGCCCGCCTTGATGACGGCCACGCCGCCGGCGAGCTTGGCGAGGCGCTCCTGCAGCTTCTCGCGGTCGTAGTCGCTGTCGGTGTTCTCGATCTCGCGGCGGATCTGGGTCACGCGACCCTCGATCAGCTCCGACTCACCGGCACCCTCGACGATCGTGGTCTCGTCCTTGGTGATGATGACCTTGCGCGCACGGCCGAGCAGGTCGACGGTCGCGTTCTCGAGCTTGAGGCCCACCTCTTCGGTGATGACCTGGCCGCCGGTGAGGATCGCGATGTCCTGCAGCTGCGCCTTGCGGCGGTCGCCGAAGCCGGGGGCCTTGACGGCAGCCGACTTGAAGATGCCGCGGATCTTGTTCAGCACCAGGGTCGCGAGCGCCTCGCCCTCGACGTCCTCGGCGATGATGAGGAGCTCCTTGCCCTCCTGGATCACCTTGTCGACGATCGGCAGAAGGTCCTTGATGTTCGAGATCTTCTGGTTGGCGATCAGGATGTAGGGGTCCTCGAAGACCGCCTCCTGACGCTCGGGGTCGGTGACGAAGTAGGGGTTGATGTACCCCTTGTCGAAGCGCATGCCCTCGGTGAGCTCGAGCTCGGTGCCGAAGGTGTTCGACTCCTCGACGGTGACGACGCCTTCCTTGCCCACCTTGTCGATGGCCTCGGCGATGAGCTCGCCGATCGCGGGGTCGGCGGCGGAGATCGACGCGGTCGCGGCGATCTGCTCCTTGGACTCGACCTCCTTGGCGGAGGCGAGGAGCTCGTCGGTGACGGCCTTGACGGCCTTCTCGATGCCCTTCTTGAGCGAGATGGGGTCGGCGCCGGCCGCGACGTTGCGCAGGCCCTCGCGCACGAGCGCCTGAGCGAGGACGGTCGCGGTGGTGGTTCCGTCACCGGCGACGTCGTCGGTCTTCTTGGCGACCTCCTTGACCAGCTCGGCGCCGATCTTCTCGTACGGGTCGTCGAGCTCGATCTCCTTGGCGATCGAGACACCGTCGTTCGTGATCGTGGGGGCGCCCCACTTCTTCTCGAGCACGACGTTGCGACCGCGGGGGCCCAGGGTCACCTTGACGGCGTCGGCCAGCGTGTTGAGGCCGCGCTCGAGACCGCGACGGGCCTCTTCGTCGAAAGCGATGATCTTTGCCATAAGTGTGTCGTCCCTCCCGGACGGATGAACCAAATTTTGGCACTCGACGAAAGCGAGTGCTAACTCATTCTGGCACTCGCCCCTAGGGAGTGCAAGCCGCGCCACGCGGGCGGACGACGACGCCGCGGCATCCTGTTCCGGATGCCGCGGCGTCGAGGTGAGGGTCGGGAGTCAGGCGGTCAGACGCACCGACTCGGCCTGCGGGCCCTTCTGCCCGGTGCCGATGGTGAACTCCACCGACTGGCCCTCCTCGAGGACACGGAACCCCGACATCTCGATGTTCGAGTAGTGCACGAAGACATCCTGACCGTCTGCGACGGTGATGAATCCGAAACCCTTCTCGGCGTTGAACCATTTGACGGTGCCCTGCGTCATGCGAATCTCCTGTTGCTGAACGACGAGGTCATCGTATGCACGCACGGGCGGCCCGAACCGGGCTGGAAGGCCATTGTTGACGCGGGTGCCGCGAGAGATTTACCGCCCCGAAACACGGGGCCTCGCCCGGGGGGATGAGAGGGATGCCAGGGCCTTCCCGACCGCCGGAGGTCGACGATCGACTCCCCTCTCCCCGGTCGCGACGGACGTCCGGTGCGCGCGCTCAGGCGGCCGGCGCCGCGGGGACGCGATCGAGCCCGATGACGACGACGAGCTGTCGCGTCTGCGCCTCGTCGTCGGGGGTGTTGGGGTCGTCCGCGGGCTGCAGGAAGTCGTTCTGCGCGATCTCCGCCCCGCCGATGGCCTGCGCCAGGCCGAGCGCCGCCGCCTCGTCCTCCGGACGGACGTAGTAGACGGTCGTCGTCGCGAAGTCCGTGCTGTCGGAGTCGCCCGTCACCACGGTGTCGCCCGACCACCCGGCGGCGACGATCTGGTCGCGCAGCTGAGTGGCGAGCCCGTCCTGGCCGGTGCCGTTGAGCACGACGACCGAGAACGACGTGTCGACCACCCCCGCCACGGTGGGGGTCGGCGTGGGCTGCGCGATGCTGTCGTGCCCGCCCAGCGAGATGCGGCCCGAGGCGACGAGCGTGCCGAAGATGCCCGCGGCGATGAGCACGACGGTCAGGACCGCCGCCCAGAGGAAGACCATCCAGCCGCGGAGCCCCGGGTTCTCGGCGCGGTGGGCGCCGACGCGTCCGGAGTCCGTCGACAGGTCGTCGAACCGATCCCGAGGGAAAGTCGATCTGGCCATTGGACGATGCTATCGGTCGCGCCTACGGGCGCCCGTCGCACCCCGATCCGCGCGTGCGGCCGTCATCGCGCCGCGGTTCGACCGAGACGGGCCTCGCGTGACGCGGCCGCACCGTCACGGGCGCGCCGGAGCCGGCGGACCAGCATGGGATCGGCCGCGAGGGCGTCGGCCGTGTCGATCAGCCGACCGAGCAGCTGGTAGTAGCGCGCCGGGGCGAGGCCGAACTCCGCGCGGATCGCCTCCTCCTTGGCACCGCCGTGCCGCCGCCACTCCGCCTCGAAGGCGAGGAAGGCGCGGTCGCGGTCTGTCAGAGGCACGCTCCGACGCTACTGCGGCGAGGGAGAGGATCCCGGATGCCACGCCACCGACGCCCCGAGCGGGTCGACGGCCGCGAGCACCTGCCCGTCGAGGGCGAGAGCGAACCCGCCCGGCCACGTGTCGGCGACGGGGGCGAGCCCGTCATGGAGGCCGACGGGGTCGATCGTGATCCACCGGCCCGCCGCCCGCGCCGCCGCGACGACGTCCGCCCGGTGCGGGGCGGGGACGTGCGGGAGAACCCCCGGCGTCGTCACGACGAGAGTGGCACCGGCCGGTGCCCGCGCGGCCAGCTCCGGCAGAGCCGCCGCGCCGTCGCCGCGGACGAGGAGCGGCGGGTCCGCCGCGGCGATGTCCAGAGCCGCCTCGACGCGTTCACGTCGCCCCGTCTCCCCCGGCCACACCAGACCCGTGAGCCAGGCCCGCGTGTCCGCCTCCCGCGGGTCGAGCGGGTTCAGGTCGATGCCGGCCCGCCAGACGACCTCCGGCAGCCGCAGCGCCGGCCCACCGGAGAGCACGGCCTCCAGCACGACGGGGCTCTCCCCGCCGGGCGGGTCGAGTCGGCGCACCCGCCCGTCGGCGGCCGTGTAGCGGTACGAGTAGCGGTCGGGGTACAGGCACAGGCCCGCGCTCGCCCCGACCTCCAGCAGGGCGATCGGCCCGGGGATGAGCGCGAGGGCGGGCAGCAGTGCCGCGCAGCGCAGCGGCTCGTTCGTCTGCACGCTGCGCCGCGCGCACTCCGCCCCGACCTTGTCCGCGTGACGGCGCACCCACTCCGCCCAGGCGCCGAGGTCGTCCTCCGGAGCCCCGAGCAGCCGCATGACCGCGAAGACCAGCGGGGGTTGACGACGGTTCGCCGGCACGGCGGTCAGCGCCTCGGCGAGCCCGCGGTCGTCGGCGATCGCCTGCGCCCACGCGCCGTACAGCACCGACCGGCCCGGGGCCTCGTCGCGCGCGAAGCGCGCGAACCGCGCGGCGACCGCGGTCGCGGCATCCATGTCCATCCGGCGATTATGCCGTCGGTGCGCCGCCGCCCGACGCGAGACGAGAGAATGGTCGTCGGAGAAAGGAAGTCCCCATGTCTTACGCCGTCGAAAAGTCCGACGACCAGTGGCGTGCCGAGCTCACGCCCGAGCAGTACGCGGTGCTCCGCCAGGCCGGAACCGAGCGCGCGTGGACCGGTGAGCTGCTCGACGAGAGCCGTGCCGGCCTCTACACCTGCGCCGCCTGCGGCGCGGAGCTGTTCCAGAGCGGGACGAAGTTCGACTCGCACTGCGGGTGGCCGAGCTTCTACGAGTCGGTCCGCCCCGAGGCGGTCGAGCTCATCGAGGACAACAGCCACGGCATGCAGCGCACCGAGGTCCGCTGCGCCAACTGCGGCTCGCACCTGGGGCACGTCTTCCCCGACGGCTTCGGCACGCCGACCGGCGACCGGTACTGCATGAACTCGCTGTCTCTGAACTTCGCCCCCGCCGACGCCCCCGCGAACGAGGCATGAGCGCCCTCGAGGCGATGCGCGACCGGCGCTCCTGGTCGAAGGTCACCGACGAGGCGCCCACCGGACCGGAGCTCGAGGCGTTCGTCGCCGCGGCCGGTCGCGTCGCCGACCACAAGTCGCTCCGTCCCTGGCGTCTCATCGAGATCCGCGGCGCCGACCGCGACGTCCTGGCGCGCGCTCTGAATAAGGCCGACGGGAAGAAGGGCTACTCCTCCAAGCCCCGCCGTGCGCCGCTCATCATCGCGGTCGTGGCCGACCTCGGCTCGAAGAGGATCCCCGCCTGGGAGCAGGAGGCCGTGGCATCCGGTGTCGCGCACATGCTCAGCCTCGCGCTCGACGAGGCGGGCTTCGGCGTGTTCTGGCGCACCGACGACAACACCCGCAGCAAGGCCCTCGCCAAGGCGCACGGTCTGTCGAAGTCCGAGGTGCTCCTCGGCTGGCTGTACGTGGGCGGCAAGCCCCCGCGGTCGCGTCCCGTCCGTCGGAAGACGGTGGATGCCGCGAAGCACCTGTCCCGCATGCCGTCCGGCCGCCGCCGGTCGAAGAAGAGCGTCGACGCGGGCTGACGCGCCTCGCCGGGCGATCGGCGCCGGCATCCGCCCTGGTTCA
>VGAV01000024.1 GCA_016870695.1 Actinomycetota bacterium
TGCGCCAGCGCACGTCGTGGTCGTCGTCGACGTCCTCGGTCTGACCGGCGCCGCGCTCGCCGCCGCCGAGCGCGGGGAGACGCTCACGACGGACGACGGCACCTCCTCCGCCGTGGCGCGCGCCGCCGCCGAGCGCGGTGCGCACGTCGTCGTCGGGGGCGTCCGGAACGCGGCCGCGGTGGCGGAGCACATCCTCGGGGTCCAGCGCGCCCGCGGGGAGCGGACGAGCATCGCGCTGCTCCCGGTCGGCTCGTCCGAGGCGGCCGCCTCCCGCTTCGCCGTCGAGGACCTGCTCGGCGCCGGCGCCGTGATCGCGGCGCTGGGCGACCTCGGCATCGACCACGGATCGCCCGATGCGGCGGTGGCGGGCGAAGGGTTCCGGGCGCTGCGCGGCGCGACGAAGCACCTCCTCACGGCCAGCGGCACCGGCCGAGCCCTGGCGGACCAGGGCCGGCGGGACGAGGTGCTCGCGGCGGCCGCGCGGGACGCGGCATCCCTCGTCCCCGTCCTTCGGGACGGCGTCTTCGGCGTCTGAGCTCAGCGCGGGGTCGCGGCGGCCAGGCGCACGGCCGGCGGGATCTCGCGACGCACCCAGGTGAAGGCGTAGGCCGGGTCGAAGCGCGGCGCGCAGAGCGCGCACGACGTGGGTCGCGTCGCTCGGCGATGGCGGTACGCCACATGCCCGTTGGGGCACGTGCCCACCCACGGGGCGAGCTCGGTCGCGGTCTCTCCCGCGTGAGTCGTGCCGCCGACGTACCCCAGGTCGGACGCCACCCGTTTCCACCGCGCCCCGTGCCCCGCCTGCGCGCCGGCCAGAGCGTGGGCCACCTCGTGCAGCAGGGTCTGATGGTTCGTGTCGTCGTCGTACCGAGCGGCGAGGTACCGCGAGACGCTGATGCGCTTGCGGGTGTAGTCGCACAGGCCGGCGCGGCGCTTGGCGTTGTCGAAGCCGAACGTCCACGACGGATCGAGGTGGAGGCCGATCAGCGCCTCGGCCCACGTGCGCACGCGCTGCAGATCCGACATGTCAGGGAGGGTAGACGGGGGCTCCGACGTCAGCTGGCGACGACCTGGCGCGTGCGGCGACGATCGGCCGCATCGATGGCGAGGAGGATCGACTCGAGCTGCGCGTCTGTCGCCCCGGCGTTCTGCCGGAGGAACAGCGCGCGCTTGAAGTCCGCGCGCGCGCCGTCGTAGTCGCCCTCGTCGTAGTGGACCTTGCCCCGGTGCTGCAGCGCGAACGCGGCGATGCCGGCCCAGTTCTGCCCCTCCGCCTCCTCGGCGCACATCGTGAGCTCCTGCTCGGCGGCGGCGTAGGCGCCCCGGCACTGCTGGATGGTCGCGTGCAGGATGCGGGCGCGCAGCAGGTCGCGGCGGGTGCCGGCCATGCGGGCGACGCGGACCGACTGCTCCGAGACGGTGAGGGCTTCGTCGAAGCGGTCGAGCACCTTCAGGAGCCAGACGCGCTCGAGCAGAGCGGGGAGGCTGCGCTGCGGGCCGATCTCCTCGAGACGCTCCGCACACTCGCGCGAGTCGGTGATCTCGCGCAACGTGTCGGGGTCGTACCCGTGGATGTAGCTCACCGTCGCTCCTCTCGAATGGCCGATGCCCTCCAGTCTGCGTCGCTGTTGCGGCGGAGGCGACTCGCCACGCGGTCGTGCCGCCAACACGAGGGCGACGGATACCGGCGCGCGGGGGTCAGCGTTCGAAGATCGATGACGACGGCTTGGGCGAGGGTGTCGCGTCCGCGTCGGTGACGGGCCGCGCCCCGCGGACGAACTCGTCGATCTCGGGGCCCTGCGCCACCTTGGCGGGGTGCGGGCCGGCGGCCATGAGGCGGGGGAGCCACTCCACGGGCAGCGGCGCGGCCGACGCCGCGACCACGAGATTTCCGAACCGTCGTCCCTTCAGCACCTGCACCTCGGCCAGGACGACGACCTCGGGCAGCACCTCACGCACCGTCGCGACCTGCCGGCGCGCGAAGGCGAGGCCCGGCCCGTCGGACACGTTCACGAGGAGCACGCCGTCGGAGGCGAGGAGGGATGCCGCCTCCCGGTAGAACTCCACGGTGGTCAGGTGCGCCGGGGTCTGCGCGCCCGAGTAGACGTCGCTGACGAGCAGGTCGACGGCGCCGATCAGGCCCGCCGGGAGTCGGGACAGCCCCGCACGCGCGTCGCCGATGCGCACGCGCACGGAGGCGCCGCGGGGGAGGGGGAGGTTCTCCCGGACGAGGTCCCAGAGCGCGGGCTCGAGCTCGACGACCTGCTGACGCGAGCCGGGCCGTGTCGCCTCGACGTACCGGGGGAGGGTGAGCGCGCCGGCCCCGAGGTGCACCGCGGTGAGCGGCTGGCCGGGCATCCTGAGCCGGTCGATGACCGCACCCATCCGGGCGACGTACTCGAAGTGCAGGTGAGTCGGGTCGTCGAGGTCGACGTGCGACTGCGGGGTCCCGTCCACGACGAGCTCCCAGCCGGAGACGAATCCCGACGGCGCCAGCCGCGCGACCGCACCGTCGGACAGGCGCGCGGTCGGGGCGTCGTCCGGTTCCACACGCATTCTCGCCATGGCATCCACGCTAGGGCCTCGGGATGCCACGGCGTCGCCCTGCGCGCAGTGCTGCGTCCCACGGGTCCGGTGTGCGCGAAACGGTCAGAGCATCCGTCGCCGATCACGCAGGCTGCTGGAGCGTCGAAACACGATCGATACACGGGGGCAATGGGCAGGGCCCGTCCCGCCAGGTACGGTCGGGGGAACAGCAGATGGAGCGGCCACGACGTTGTGACACGCCGGCGAGCCCTCCCCCCTCCCCCAGGAAGGTGCACAGAAATGGCACGAACCCTCCGGCGTCGGCTCCTCGCGAGCGGCGCGGCGATCGCCATCGGCGCGATCGCGCTCTCGGGTTGTACGAGTCAGCGCGACGAGAACGGCGGCGGCGGTGACAGCGGCGGCGACGTCGACTCCACGTTCGTGTTCGGCGCCTCGGGCGACCCGTCGAGCCTCGACCCCGCGTTCGCCAGCGACGGCGAATCGTTCCGCATCTCGCGTCAGATCTTCGAGGGCCTCGTGGGCGTCGAGCCCGGCACCGCCGACCCGGCGCCCGCGCTCGCCGAGAGCTGGGAGCAGTCCGAGGACGGGCTCTCCTACACCTTCGCCCTCAAGGAGGGCGTGACCTTCCACGACGGCAGCGAGTTCAACGCCGAGGCCGTCTGCTTCAACTTCGACCGGCAGAACAACTTCACCGGCATCGCGCAGTCCGAGAGCCTGTCCTACTACTGGGGCAAGATCATGCGGGGCTACGCCGACACCGGCACCTCCATCTACGGCGGCTGCGAGGCGTCCAGCCCGACCGAGGTGACCATCACGCTCACCGAGCCCTTCGCCGGCTTCATCCCCGCGCTGTCGCTCCCCGCGTTCGCCATCCAGAGCCCGACGGCCCTCGAGCAGTACGCGGCCGACGACGTGGGCGGCACCTCCGAGGCGCCGACCCTCAGCGAGTACGCCACCGCGCACCCGACCGGCACCGGTCCGTTCCGCTTCGACTCCTGGGAGCCCGGTGCCGAGGCCACGCTGTCGGCCTACGACGACTACTGGGGCGAGCAGGGTCAGGTGACCGAGATCATCTTCCGCGTGATCGGCGACACCACCGCCCGTCGTCAGGCGCTCGAGTCCGGCTCCATCGACGGCTACGACCTCGTCGCACCCGCCGACCTCGGCGCCCTGGAGGACGCGGGCTACACCCTCGTCAACCGCGACCCGTTCAACATCCTCTACCTCGCGATGAACCAGGCCGACCCGGCGCTGGCCGACATCCGCGTGCGTCAGGCGATCGCCCACGCGATCGACAAGGAGCAGCTGATCAGCCAGGTCCTGCCGGAGGGCACGACCGTGGCATCCCAGTTCATGCCCGACAGCGTCATCGGCTTCAACCCCGACGTCACCGAGTACGAGTTCGACCAGGAGGGCGCCCGCGCGCTGCTGGCCGAGGCCGGCTTCACCGACGCCAACCCGCTGACCCTGACGTTCAACTACCCCGTGAACATCTCGCGTCCGTACATGCCGAACCCCGAGCAGATCTTCACGAACCTGCAGTCGCAGCTGTCGGCCGTGGGCATCGTGCTCAACCCGGTGTCGAACGAGTGGGGCGAGTACCTCGACCTCATCCAGGGCGGCAGCGACCACGGCATCCACCTCCTCGGCTGGACCGGCGACTACAACGACCCCGACAACTTCGTGGGCACGTTCTTCGGCGGCGCCTCGAACGAGTGGGGCTTCGACAACGCGGAGCTGTTCTCCGCGCTGACCTCGGCCCGCGGTCTCGCGACCGAGTCCGAGCAGGAGACCGCCTACCAGGCTGTGAACGAGCAGATCGCGCAGTTCCTGCCCGGCGTCCCGCTGGCCAACCCGACCCCGACGCTGGCGTTCGCCTCGCGCGTCGCGTCGTACCCGGCCAGCCCCGTGCAGGACGAGGTCTACAACCAGATCGAACTGACCGAGTGACCCGGATGCCGCGGGTCCGACGCCCTTCCGGCGCCGGGCCCGCGGTGTTCCGTGTCCACCCGCCCTCGACCTTGTGAGAATTCGTGCTCCGCACCATCGGCAGGCGCCTGCTCCTGCTCATCCCGACCCTGTTCGGTCTGTCCGTCCTCCTCTTCGCCTGGGTGCGCGCGCTCCCCGGCGGCCCTGCCGTCGCCCTCCTCGGTGAGCGGGCGACGCCCGAGGCGGTCGCCCGCATCAACGAGCTGTACGGCTTCAACGACCCGCTCTACATCCAGTACTTCACCTGGCTCGGGCGCCTGCTGCAGGGTGACTTCGGATCGTCCATCCAGACCGGCCGTCCCGTGCTCGAGGAGTTCGTCCGCCGGTTCCCGGCGACCCTCGAACTGTCCATCGGCGCGCTGATCGTCGCCGTCGGCGTCGGCATCCCGCTCGGGTACTGGGCCGCGCGCCGGCACGGCAAGATCTGGGACCACACGGCCGTCGTGCTCAGCCTCATCGGCATCACGATCCCCGTGTTCTTCCTCGCGTTCATCCTGAAGTACGTCTTCGCGGTGCAGCTCGGGTGGCTCCCCTCCGACGGGCGGCAGAACCCTCGCATCGATGCGACGCACTACTCGAACCTGTACGTCCTCGACGGTCTGATGACCGGCGAGTTCGACGCCGCGTGGGATGCGGTGCTGCACCTGATCCTCCCCGCGATCGCCCTGGGCACGATCCCCCTCGCGATCATCGTGCGCATCACCCGCGCGTCGGTGCTCGAAGTCCAGAACGCGGACTACGTCCGCACGGGCCGCGCGAAGGGCATCGGCCGCTCGACGCTCCGCAACCGCTTCATCCTGCGGAACGCCATGCTCCCGGTCATCACGACGGTCGGTCTGCAGGCCGGTCTGCTCATCGCCGGCGCGGTGCTCACCGAGACGGTGTTCGCGTTCCCCGGCATCGGGCAGTTCCTCGCCCGGGCCATCTTCACGCGCGACTTCCCCGTCCTGCAGGGGTTCATCATCTTCATCGCCATCGCCTACGCGCTGATCAACCTGTTGGTCGACCTGTCCTACAGCGTCATCGACCCGAGAGTGAGAGTCCAGTGAGCTCCGGCATCCTCCCTCCCGCCCCCAGCGGCGGTCCCGTCGACGACAACGCGGTGGTCGATTCGCAGCTCCTGGCCGCGCAGACGCGCGGCGGCTTCTGGTACGACGTGTTCCAGCGGCTGCGGCGCAGCCCCGTCGCCTGGATCGGCGCGGTCATCGTGCTGCTCTTCCTGCTCGTCGCCGCTCTCGCCCCGCTGCTGGCGCCGTACCCGGCCGAGTCGCTGCCGGGCCAGCGCTTCATCACGCCCACCGACATCCCCGGCCCGGGTGAGCTCGCCGAGTTCCCCCTCGGCCTGGACCGCTTCGGCGGCGACGTGCTCTCCAAGCTCATCTGGGGCGCCCAGGCGTCGCTGCTCATCGGCGTCGTCTCGACCGCGCTGGGCCTGGCCGGGGGCATGTTCCTCGGACTGCTGGCCGGCATGTTCGGCGGCTGGGTCGACGCGATCGTCATGCGGTTCGTCGACATCCTGCTGTCGGTGCCGAACCTCCTGCTCGCGGTGTCGATCGCGGCGGTGCTCGGCCAGAGCCAGCTCGCCGTCATGATCGCGATCGGCGCGTCGCAGGTCCCGGTGTTCGCGCGCCTCCTGCGCGCGTCGATGCTGCAGCAGCGCGGGGCGGACTACGTGCTCTCCGCGCAGACGCTCGGTCTCAGCCGGCGGACGATCACCATGACCCACGTGCTGCCCAACAGCGTCGGTCCGGTCATCGTGCAGGGGACGCTGACCCTCGCCACCGCCGTCATCGATGCCGCGGCCCTGTCGTTCCTGGGCCTCGGCGGCGGCCTGCCGCAGACGGCCGAGTGGGGGCGCATGCTGACCTACGCGCAGGCGGAGCTGGCGATCGCGCCGTGGCTGGCCTTCCTCCCGGGCATCTGCATCGCGGTGACCGCGCTGGGCTTCACCCTGCTCGGCGAGTCGCTGCGCGAGGCGATGGATCCCCGCACCCGCGCGCGCTGACCCGTCGCCCGGTCGTCCCGTCGCCCGGTCGTCCCGTCGTTGCGGGGTGGCCGGGCGCTGGCGCCTCTCTCAACTCCTGAGAAATCGGTGCGCGGACCGTCCGGGTGCCGCCCGGGGCGCGCGACGGACGAGGAACTCAGGAGTTCGGCAAGCCGATGCGCTTGATCTCGTGCCGGTCGGTACCGGCCGCGCGGCGCCTCTCTCAACTCCTGAGAAATCGGCGCGCGGACCGTCCGGGTGCCGCCCGGGGCGGGCGACAGACGAGGAACTCGGGGGTTCGGCGAGCCGATGCGAACGGCCCCGGATGCCGCGGGCGTCGGCGACGGTCAGCCGTTGATGCCGAGCAGGTCCAGCGGATGGGTCAGGCGCCACCACGGGGTCGGCGGCTCGATGTCGCCCGCCAGCTCGACCGCCACGGTGTCGCTGTCGAGCGGACCGACGACCGTCAGGGTCCCGACCGTCTCGCCCGCAAGACGGGCCTCGCCGAGGTCGACGTCCGTCGACGCGTCCCCGGCGGCGCCGTTCCACAGCACGAGTGAGGCGTCCGCGGTCGACATCACGTCGGCCTGCTCGCCCCAGAGGGTGGACACGCGTCCCACGACCGTGCCCGCCGGCACCGACGTCTGCGGCTGCAGCTCCTGCTCCACCCGGTCGAACAGCGCCCGGCTCGCGGCGTTGCGGCTGTCCGGGCCGGGCTGCCCCAGGACGGCGGCAAACGCGCGCACGGTGGTGTCACCGACCACGATGTCCTTCGCGCTCAGCAGGTTCCAGGCGTCGAGCGTTCCCGTCTTGACGCCGACGACGCCCGGGTCCGCCAGCAGCGGGTTGCCGTTGCGGACGAGCCCGGCGCCGGGGAGCTCGATCTGCTGCGTGCTCACGATGCCCGCGATCACGGGGTTGGCCAGGGCCTTCTCGGCCAGCGGGACGAGCGCGCCGGGGCTCGCGCGGTTCTCGGCCTCGATCCCCGTCGGGTCGACGATCGTGATGCCTTCGATGTTCTGCTCCGAGAGGTAGGCGCTCGCGGCGTCGGCGAAGTCCGCGTCGGTGGGCCAGATGTCGGATGCCAGACGGTCGGCGTAGTTGTTGGCGGACCCGATCAGCATCCCCTCCAGCATCTGCAGCTGGGTCAGCGTGCCGTCGACGGGGACGTCGAGCGAGGACTCCCCGCGCGCCCGGTACTGCCAGTACGCGGCGCTGTCGGCGGCCGTGAACGCGTAGTCGCGGCCCTGCTCGCCGGGAGCGAGCGGCTGACGGTCGAGCACGAGCAGCGCGGTGACCACCTTGGTGATGCTCGCGATCGAGGCGGCCTCGCCCGAGGAGGCGGGGACACCGGGGATGCCGCTGACCGACAGCGCCGCGGACCCCTCTGCGGGCCACGCGGGGGAGGCCTCGGGTGCGGCGTTCGTCTCGACCGCGACGGACAGCGCCGTGGGCGCGACGTTGGTCAACGGCCAGAGCAGCGTCACCGCCGCGTACACGCCGATGACGAGGAGGAGGAAGACCGTCGGGATGACGGCGGTCGGACGAAGGCCGCGGCGCCGGGGCCGGCGGGCGAGGAGGTCCTCCGGGCGGGCCACCTTCCAGCCGCCCTCGAGCTGCAGGGTCGGCTCGGCCCGCGGGGCTCCGGCGGCGACGGGGTCCACCCATTGCAGGGCGGGGTAGCCGCCGGAGGATGCCGCGGCGGGTACGGGCTCCGGCGCCGCGGCGGTCGCGGGCTCCGGCTCAGCGGCGGGCTCCGGGGTGGCGGCCGGCCCGGGCTCGGCGGCGGTCACCGCGGGCTCCGGCGCCGCGGGGGTGGCATCCCTCCCGTCCGGCGCGGACGGGGGCGAGACGGTCGCGATCACGCCCGTCGGCAGACCCGTCCGGCCCCGAAGTTCGCGCCGGGTGGTCGGGCTCTGCTCGTGCACCCGCCCACGCTACCCCGCCCCCTATACTCTTGAGCACAACCACGGGAGTCCGGTGAGCCGGGCTGAGAGGAAGCGAATCCACGCTTCGACCGTCGAACCTGATCCGGATCATGCCGGCGCAGGGAGGAGCCTTCATGCACACGTCCACGTCTGCCCCCGCGAGCCGCTCGGCCGTCGCCGCCCCGGACCGCTTCCGCTGGCGGGTCGTCGACATCGTCGTCGCCGCCGTCCTCGGCGTGGCCCTCGGCCTCGTCTTCTGGGCCTGGAACACCGTCGGGTACGCCTGGTTCACCGCCATGGACGGACTCACCCCGGGACTCGGCGGCATCGCCGTGGGCATCTGGCTCCTCGGCGGCGTCGTCGGCGGTCTCATCATCCGCAAGCCGGGTGCGGCCCTGCTCGTCGAGCTGATCGCGGCCGTGGTGTCCGCCCTCATCGGCAACGTCTGGGGCATCAGCACGATCTTCTCGGGCCTGGCCCAAGGGCTCGGGGCCGAGCTCGTCTTCCTCGCGTTCCTGTACCTCCGCTTCACCCTGCCGGTCGCGATGCTCTCGGGCGTCGGTGCGGCCGTGGCGGCGTGGCTGCTGGAGTTCTTCGTCTACGGCAACATCGTCAAGACGGTGGAGTTCAACCTCATCTACCTCGCGACCCTCGTCGTGTCCGGCGCGCTGCTGGCCGGTCTCGTCGGCTGGCTGCTCGTGCGGGCGCTCGCCGCGACGGGGGCGCTCAGCCGCTTCGCCGCCGGGCGGGAACACCGCCGCGACGTCTGATGGCGGGCCCCGCGCGCGTCGACGTCGAGGGCTGGGGCTGGCGCTACGCGGGCCGGCGGCTGCCCGCGACACGGGACGTCGACCTCGTCATCGAGCCGGGTGAGCGCGTCCTCCTGCTGGGGGCGTCCGGTGCCGGCAAGTCCACGCTGCTCGCGGGGCTGGCGGGACTCCTCGGCGACAGCGACGAGGGGGAGTCGACCGGCCGGGTCCTCGTCGACGGCGCACCCCCGGAAGGGCAGCGCGGGCGGATCGGCCTCGTCCTGCAGGACCCGGAGTCCGGTGTCGTGCTGTCGCAGGTGGGGGACGACGTCGCCTTCGGCTGCGAGAACCTCGGGGTGCCCGCGGCCGAGATCCCGGCGCGGGTCGCGGAGGCCGTGGCATCCGTCGGTCTGGACGTGCCGCTGAACCGTCCGACCAAGGCCCTCTCCGGTGGACAGAAGCAGCGCCTCGCCCTCGCCGGCGTGCTCGCGATGCGACCGGGGCTCCTGCTGCTGGACGAGCCGACCGCCAACCTCGACCCGGACGGGGTCGCCGAGGTCCGCGCCAGCGTCGAACGGGTCGTGGCGCGCGGAGAGACGACGCTCGTGCTCATCGAGCACCGCACGGAGGTGTGGGCGGACCTCGTCACGCGCGTCATCGTGCTCGCGCCCGGCGGCGGTCTCCTCGCGGACGGGGAGCCCGCCCAGGTGTTCGCCACGCATGGCGACGACCTCGCCGCGGCGGGGGTGTGGGTGCCCGGGCGTCCCGTGGACCTCCCGATCCTGCCGCCGCCTCCCGGGGGGAGGGATGCCGCCCTGTCGGCGTCGGCGCTCGCCATCGGGCGCGAGCGGCGAACGGTCGTGGCATCCGGTCTCGACCTCGCCGTCCCGGCCGGTGCGGGGACCGTGGTCACCGGCCCCAACGGCGCGGGCAAGTCGACCCTGGCGCTCACCCTCGCGGGACTCCTGCCCGAGCTTGCGGGGGAGGTCGTGGCATCCGTGGACCTCGCCGCGCGCGGCATCCGCAGGCCCGCCCGCTGGCGGTCGACCGAGCTGCTGACCCGCATCGGCACGGTGTTCCAGGAGCCTGAGCACCAGTTCCTGGCATCGACGCTGCGCGACGAGCTGGCCGTCGGGCCGAAGGCGCTGCGGATGTCGGCGCCGCAGATCGAGGCTGTCGTCGACGAGCTCCTCGAGCGGCTCGACCTCGCCCCGCTCGGCCTGGCGAACCCGTTCACGCTCTCGGGCGGGCAGAAGCGGCGCCTGTCGGTGGCGACGGTGCTCGCCTCGTCGCCGGCGGTGATCGTCCTCGACGAGCCCACGTTCGGGCAGGACCGCCGCGGATGGCGCGAGATCGTCGCGCTGCTGCAGCGGGAGATCGCGCAGGGACGGACCGTCGTCGCCGTCACGCACGACGCCGACGTGGTGCGCCATGTCGGTCAGCATCGCGTCGCGATGGGGGCCGCGGCATGACCGCGACGCTCGCCCGCTCGGCCGCCGCGACATCGAACGGGGGCGGATGGCTGGCGGGGGTGAACCCCGTGACGAAGATCGTCGTCGCGCTCGTACTGTCGGTGCCGCTGTTCGCCTCGATCGACGTCGTCAGCGCGGCGGTCGCGATCGTCCTCCAGCTGCTCGCGGTCCCCCTGACCGGGCTGTCGTATGCGACGGTGGTGAAGCGCCTGCTGCCGGTCGCCCTCTTCGCCCCGGTGGCCGGTCTGAGCATGCTGCTCTACGCCGATCCCGGCGGGCGCGTGTACTGGTCGTTCTGGTACGCCACGATCAGCGACGACTCCATCTCGTTGGCGGTGGCCGTCGTGCTGCGCGTCTTCGCGCTCGCCCTGCCCACCATCCTGCTGTTCGGGCGGACCGACCCGACGGAGCTCGCCGACGCGCTCGCGCAGGTCGCGAAGCTGCCCAGCCGTTTCGTGCTCGGCGTGCTCGCGGGGGCGCGGACCGTCGGACTGTTCGTCGACGACTGGCGCAGCATGGCGCTCGCCCGCCGTGCCCGGGGGCTCGGCGACCGGGGCGCGGTGCGCCGGTTCTTCTCCATGGCGTTCGTCCTGCTGGTCTTCGCGGTGCGCCGGGGGACGCGGCTCGCGACGGCGATGGAGGCGCGCGGCTTCGGCGCCGACGTCGAGCGCACGTGGGCGAGGCCCTCGCGGCTGCACCCGCGCGACGCCGTCGCGCTCGTCGGCGCGGTCGTGATCATCGCCGGGGCGCTGACCGCCGCGGTGGCGGCGGGGACGTTCCGCTTCATCTGGGCGTGAGCCGGTGTGGTTCTGCCGCGTCCGTTCGGCGACGGGATGCCGGATCCGCCCTCCCGTAGCCTGATGCGGTGGGGAGAGGAATCGCGCGCATCGTGACCGGGGTCGCGGTGATCGTCGTCCTGCTCGTCACGTACGCCGGCCGGATCGCCGTGGGGGATGCGAACCCCTTCGACTACTTCGGCTACTTCACGAACCAGACGAGCCTGTGGGCGGCGGCGGTCGTGATCGTCTCCGGCATCCGGGCGGTCCGCGGTCGGCCCGGGACGCGGTGGCTCACCGCGGCGCAGGCCGTTTCGGCGGCATGCCTGCTCATCGTCGCCGTCGTGTACAACGTTCTCGTCCCGGGGACGGGGACGGCGCCCGTGTGGGTGAGCGTGCTGCTCCACGGGGTCTTCCCCGTGCTCTTCCTGCTCGACCTGCTGTCCGCTCCGGATCGAAGGCCGCTGCCGTGGCGTTGGCTGTGGATGGTGCTGCCGTATCCGCTGCTGTGGATGGCGGTCGTGCTCGTGCGGGGCGCCACCGACGGGTGGGTGCCGTACGGCTTCCTGCTGCCGGAGCGGGGGGTGGCATCCCTCCTCGCCCACGTCGGCGGTCTGCTCGCTTCCCTGGTCGTGGCCGGCGCCCTGACATGGGCGATGACGCGCCTGCCGCGGCGCGGAGCCAGGCGGGACGTGTCCGCGCGCGGAGCCGTCTAGAGGACGCGCTCGAAGCAGAGCGAGCGCGGCATCGTCTCGACGTACGGCTCGTAGACGGGGATGGGCGTGAACCCCGCGGCGGCGTACAGGACGAGCGACTCGGGCTGCATCCGTCCGCTCTGCAGGATCACCCGCTCAGCGCCCGCGTCGCGTGCGATGCCGACCACGGCGTCGGTCAGTGCCCGGCCCACGCCGCGGCGGCGGGCGGCCTCGACCACGACGAGGCGCTTGAGCTCCCAGTCGGCGTCGAGCCGGCGGAGCATGACGTGTCCCAGCGGGGTGCCGTCCGGCTCGACCGCGAGGAGCGTCGCGACGATCTGCTCGGGGTGCACGCGGAGGGCGGCGGCGCGCTTCTCGGCGAATCCGGGCGGGTCGTCCCGCTCGGCGTCGCGGTAGCGCCGGTCGAGATCGGAGTCCAGGATGCCGCGCAGCTCCACCGCGCGGGGATCGTCGACATCCACCCGCTCGATCCGAAACCCCGCCTGGCCCACCCGTCGAGCCTAGCCGCGGGTCTTCCGCGCCAGTAAACGCCCCGGGCTGGTGGAAACGCCGTGGCACGGCGTTTCCACCACGCCGGAGCGTTTACTGACGAAGCAGAGAGCGTTCATCGCGGACGACAGGTCCGCGACGCGACGCCTCGCGGCGGGACTGGGTACCGGTTAGGGTGGGACCCGGTTTCTGTTCGAAGGAGAACGCATGGACATCGCGGGAGCATCCGCCCTCGTCACCGGGGGCGCCTCGGGGCTGGGGCTCGCGACGGCGCACCGCCTCGCCGAGGCCGGAGCGCACGTCGTCGTCGTCGATCTGCCGTCCTCCGCGGGCGCGGACGTGGCGGCCGAGCTCGGCGGGTCCTTCGCCCCGGCGGACGTCACCGACGCGGAGCAGATCGCGGCCGCAGCCGCCCTCGCCGGAGAGGCCGGCCCGCTGCGCGTGGTCGTCAACTGCGCCGGCATCGCCCCGCCGGCGAAGGTCCTCGACCGCGACGGCGCGCCCTCGTCGTTGCAGGACTTCGAGCGGGTCGTCCGCGTCAACCTCATCGGCACCTACAACGTCGTCGCGCAGACCGCCGCGGTCATGGCCCGCACCGAGCCGACCGTCGGCGGCGACCGCGGCGTCGTGGTGAACACCGCGAGCGTCGCCGCCTTCGACGGCCAGATCGGCCAGCCCGCCTATGCCGCCAGCAAGGGCGGCGTCCACGCGATGACGCTGCCGATCGCGCGCGAGCTGGCGCGTCACGGCATCCGCGTCGTCACGATCGCGCCCGGCATCATGGAGACGCCGATGCTCAAGGGGCTGCCGCAGGCGGCCCAGGACTCGCTGGGCCAGCAGGTGCCCTACCCCTCGCGGCTCGGCGCACCCGACGAATACGCTCGGCTCGTGCTCTCCATCGTCGACAACGGCTACCTGAACGGCGAGACCATCCGCCTCGACGGCGCGATCCGGATGGCTCCGCGATGAGCGACGGCATCCTGCTCTCCGTCGCCGACGGGCTCGCCCGGGTCACGTTCGACCGGCCCGCGTCCCTCAACGCTATGGACTTCCCCATGGCGCGCCGC
>VGAV01000025.1 GCA_016870695.1 Actinomycetota bacterium
GGGGAGGCGCTCAGGACTGAACGTCGTACCCCGCGGCGATCCATTCCCCGGTGCCGCCCTCGACGTTGGTCGCGTCGTGCCCGCGGGCGGTGAGCGCCTCGACGACCCGCGCCGAACGGCCGCCGGCCTGGCAGATGACGTCGAACGCGCCCTCGGGCAGCTCGTCGAGGTGCTCGCCCAGGGTCGACATGGGCAGGTTCACGGCGCCCGGCACGTGGCCGGCGACGAACTCGTGCTCCTCCCGCACGTCGATGAGCGGGCGCTCGCGGCCCGCGTGCAGATCGTGGACGGTGATGGACTGCATGCTTCCTCCGAGGACGGACGACGGCCGGGCGAACGGATACACGAAGCGCCCGTCACGACAGGACAGGCGCTCGGTGTGGTGGCCGCTTTACTTCTTGTTGCGGCGCTGGTGACGAGTCTTGCGAAGCAGCTTGCGGTGCTTCTTCTTCGCCATGCGCTTACGGCGCTTCTTGATGACAGAACCCACGGAAAACCTCACTAAGTCGGGGTCTGGGTGCCGATGTCGGCCCCCGGGAACACTAGGCGTTGGAAAAAAGCCTCGGATCAGTCTAGCCGACGTCGGACACCGGCCGCTGCACGGCATCCGCCACGGCGGATTCCGGCACCCGGTAGCTGCGTCCGAAGCGGACGGCGGGCAGCTCGCCCGAGTGCACGAGACGGTAGACCGTCATCTTCGACACGCGCATCAACTCGGCGACCTCGGCCACCGTCAGGAAACGCACGTCCGGCAACTCGGCCATCGACCACCCCTCGTCCGGGTGCTCTCACCCTCTGATGCTGGACACACTCTAGAGTCTGCGCGCGACGCGTGTAAACCGCTGTGACAGCCGTGACGGATGTGCGTTCAGCGGCCGGGCAGCTTGCGGAAAGCGCTCTCGATCGAGTGCTTCACCGATGCCGCCGCACGGCCGACGACCTCGGCCGCGTGGACGGCCGAATCCGGCAGCGCCGGCTCGTTCTCGGCATCCACCGAGAAGAACGGCACCAGCCAGTCGTCGACCTCGTCGAGAGGCGCGACCGTCAGGCTGTAGAAGCGGTGCTGCCCCACCTCGCGGACCGTGACAAGCTCGGCCTGGCGGAGCACCTTGAGGTGCTTCGACACCGTCGGCTGACTCACCCCGAGGGCCGTGACGATCTGCGAGACGCTCGTGCCCCGCTCCCCGCCGGTGGCCCGATCGAGCAGCAGCTGAAGGATGTCGCGACGCGTCCCGTCAGCGATCACGTCGAAGATGTCCGCCATGGCATTAGATTAGCCGCGCCCTCGCACGAGTACCATGATCCGGGTTCCGGCAGAGAGGGAGTGGGCATGGCGGCGACGCCGAGCGACCGACGTGCCGGAGTGCGCGTACGGCGCATCGCATACGAGGCGTGGGACGCCCTGCGGACCCTCACGACCGCTTCCCCGGCGCGTTTCGCCGTCCTCGTCTTCGTCACGCTCATCCTGCTGTTCACCGCGCTGTTCTCGCTTCCGGCGGCCGCCGCGGACGGGCAGCGCACCTCCCTCGCGGACGCGCTCTTCACCGCGGTCTCCACGATCTGCGTGACCGGTCTGTCGACGGTGAACATGTACACGCACTGGTCGCCGCTCGGGCACGTCATCACCTATGTCGGCGTCAACGTGGGCGCGTTGGGCGTGCTGACGCTGGCATCCATCCTCGGCCTCGTCATCTCGAAGCGCCTCGGCCTGCGCGCCAAGCTCATCGCCGCGGGCGACAGCAACCCGCTCCGCGTCCACGGCGGACCCGTCAACGAAGGGCAGACCGTCCGGCTCGGCGAGGTCGGTCAGCTGCTGCGGACCGTCGCCCTGTCGACGCTGGTCATCGAGGCGGCCCTCACGGTCCTCATCTACCCGGCGCTCCTGGTCGGCGGCATCGACCCCTTCGTGGCGCTGTGGGAGGCGCCGTACTACGCGGCCATGGCCTTCACGAACACCGGCTTCGTGCCCAACGCGGAGGGCCTCACCCCGTTCGCGCAGGACTACTACCTGCTCACCGTGCTCATGGTGGGCGTCTTCCTCGGGTCGATCGGCTTCCCGGTCATCTTCACCCTATGGCGCCACTACTGGCATTTCCGGCGGTGGTCGCTGCACGCCAAGCTCACGATCATCACGACCGTGATCCTCTTCTTCGCCGGCGCCGCGGTCATTCTCCTGCTGGAATACGACAACCCGTCCACCTTCGGGAGCATGGACGCCTGGGACACGACGTTCCAGGCCCTGTTCCTCTCCGCGATGACCCGGTCGGGCGGCTTCTCCGTCATCGACATCGGCGACCTCAACGGCGCGACCCTCATCGTCGGGTCGATGCTCATGTTCGTCGGCGGCGGGTCCGCCTCGACGGCGGGCGGCATCAAGGTGACCACGCTCGCCGTGCTCGCCCTCGCCGTCTGGTCGGAGGCGAAGGGACGCCCCGCGGTGCAGGCGTTCGGGCGCCGGATCCCCAGCGACGTCCAGCGCGTCGCCCTGTCCGTCGTGGCCTGGGGCGCGACGATCGTGGCGCTGTCGACCGTCATCATCAGCCGGATCACGAACGCCCCGATCGAGTACGTCCTGTTCGACGTCATCTCCGGCTTCGCCACCGTGGGACTGTCGACGGGCCTCACCGCCGAGCTCCCCGACTCCGCCGTCTACGTGCTGGCCGTGACCATGTTCATGGGGCGCATTGGTACTGTGACACTCGCCGCGGCCGTCGCCGCGTCCTCTCGTTCGCAGCTCTACGCGCTGCCCGTGGAAAGGCCGATCGTTGGTTGAACGGATTCGCAGCGACGCGCCCGTCCTCGTGATCGGACTGGGCCGCTTCGGCGCCGCCTGCGCCGGGGAGCTGGACCGGCTCGACCGCGACGTGCTCGCCGTCGACGGCAACCTCGAGCTCGTGCAGAAGTGGTCCGAGCGCGTCACCCACGCCGTGCAGGCCGATGCCCGCAACATCGACGCCCTGCGTCAGATCGGCGCCCAAGACTTCCAGGTGGCCGTCGTCGCCGTCGGGTCGCTCATCGAGGCGTCCGTCCTCATCACCGCCAACCTCGTCGATCTCAAGGTCCCCCAGATCTGGGCGAAGGCGGTCTCGCAGTCGCACGGCAAGATCCTGTCGCGCGTCGGGGCGAACCACGTCATCTACCCCGAGCGCGAGGCCGGCGAGCGCGTCGCGCACCTCGTGAGCGGTCGCATGCTGGACTTCATCCGCTTCGACGACGACTTCGTCCTCGCCAAGATGTACCCGCCCAAGCTGGTCCGCGGCGTGGGCCTGAACGAGTCGGGCGTGCGCTCGAAGTACAACGTCACGGTCGTCGGCGTGAAGAGCCCGGGCCGCCCGTTCCGCTACGCCGAGGCGAACACCGTGGTCACGAACCACGACCTCATCATCGTGTCGGGGACCAACAGCGACATCGAGAGGTTCGCGGCTCTCGACCGCTGACCCCGGGGGCCTCGGCGGCGCTCCGGCGTCTGCGGGTCGCGCGAGGGTCGGACCTCCCCCGAGAACCGCAATCGCATGTCAGCTCCCGGCGGCGAGCTCCCGGGCCCGCGCCAGCGCGGCCTCGGCGGCCTCGGTGAACGTCCGGTCCAGGTGCGCCTTTTGCAGCACGGCGACCGCCCGTTCGGTGGTGCCCTTCGGGCTCGTCACGCGACGTCGGAGCTCGGCGGGGTCGTGCTCGGAGGCATCCATCAGCACCGTCGCCCCGATGAAGGTCTGCTCGGCGAGGAGGCGCGCGTCGGCTGTCGAGAAGCCCATCGCTTCAGCGGCCGCGGTGAACTGCTCGACCAGCAGGAACACGTAGGCGGGGCCCGACCCCGAGATGGTCGACAGCGCGTCGATCTGCGACTCCGGCACCTCGAGCACGGCGCCGACGGTCTCGAACAGGCGACGCACGACCGCGACCTGCTCCTGGGACGCGCTCGGACCCGCGGCGAGGCCCGTCACGCCCTTGCCGACGAGCGACGGCGTGTTCGGCATCGACCGCAGTGTCGCGACGTCCGCGCCCAGACGGTCGGCGAACGTGGCGAGGGTGACGCCGGCCGCCAGGCTCACGACGACCGCGCCGGGGCGCAGGTGCGGGCGGATCTCGTCGAGGAGGTCGGGCACCATGGCCGGCTTGACCCCGATGAGGACGATGTCGGCGGATGCCACGGCCTCGGCGTTGCCGTCCGCGTTCACCTCGAGGGCGATGCTCGTCACGCCCTCGAGGTCCGCCAGCTCGGCGGCCTTCGCGATCGACCGATTGGTCGCGACGATCCCCCCGCCGGAGAGCCCGGCCGCTACGAGGCCGCGCAGGATCGCACCGCCCATCGAGCCGGCACCGAGAACGGCGATCGGAGGCAGGGACCCGGTGGCATCCGTCATGCTCCCCAGTCTACGAACACCGCCTCGCCCGACGCGGGCAACCCTGAGTGCGGGTCGAAGGGGGGCGCGTTAGAGTCGGGAGCGCGCGGGGTACCGGGGCTCCGCGCTCGACCCGGAGGACCTCGCATGACTCTCTTCGACGGCATCGCCGCCCGCCTCGTCGACACCGGTCGGCTGAGCGTGAACGTGCTCGAGCGCGCCGGCGACGATCCCGCGACGGTGGCCGAGCAGACGGTCGTGCTCCTGCACGGCAGCGTCGCCTCGTCGCTGTTCTGGCAGGAGATCATGCAGGACCTGCCGAGCGACCTGCGCGTGCTCGCGGTCGACCTGCGCGGCTTCGGCGGCACCGAGCACTCCCCCATCGACGCCACCCGCGGCGTCCGCGACTTCAGCGACGACCTGCACGCGACGCTCCAGACCCTCGGCCTGGACGCGGTGCACCTCGTGGGATGGGCCCTCGGCGGCGCCGTCGTGCTGCAGTACGCCCTCGACCACCCCGTGCTCTCGCTGACCCTCCAGGCGCCCCTGTCGCCGTTCGGGTTCGGCGGTACGCGCCGGGACGGCTCGCTCGTGTACGAGGACGGCGCGGGGACCGGTGCGGGGGCGGCCAACCCCGACTTCGTGCAGCGGCTCACCGCCCGCGACGCCACCGACGACGCCCCCACCTCCCCCCGCTCGGTGTTCCGCTCAAGCTACGTCTCGTCGGACTACCGCTCCGAGCACGAGGACGTGTGGGTGGAGGCCATGCTCAGCACCTCCACCGCCGGCGGCAACTACCCCGGCGACGCGCGGACCGTCGCGACCTGGCCCGGGTTCGCACCGGGGACGACCGGCGTGCTCAACGCGATCGCCCCCACGCACCTCGACCTCTCCGCGATCGTCGGCCTCGCGGACAAGCCGCCCGTCCTGTGGATCCACGGCACCGGCGACGCCGTCGTGTCGGACACGTCGTTCTCGGACGTGCACCATCTGGGCGCGCTCGGCGTGGTCCCCGGATGGCCCGGGGCCGACGCCGCGCCCGCGCAGCCGATGGTCTCGCAGACCCGCGACGTGCTCGCCGCCTACGCGGCGGCCGGGGGCGCGGTCACCGAGCTCGCCGTCGAGGACGCCGGGCACGCCGTGCACCTGGAACGGCCCGCGCAGTTCCGTCGGGCGCTGCTCGAGCACATCGGCTACGTCGGGCGCCCCGCCGACCCCGCACCTCCGACCGAGGCGATCATCCTGCGCTCGGCCGACTGACCCGCCCACCCCGAGGAGCCCTTCGTGGAGTACTGCCTGTTCACCGAGCCCCAGGAGGGGTTCTCGTACGACGACCAGCTCGCGTTCGCCCGGTCCGCGGAGCAGCACGGACTGGACGGGTTCTTCCGCTCCGACCACTACCTGCGCATGGCCGACGGCGACCCGCTGCCCGGGCCCACCGATGCGTGGACCACCCTCGCCGGACTCGCCCGCGAGACCTCGCGCATCCGCCTCGGCACCCTCGTGTCGTCGGTCACCTACCGGGTGCCCGCGATCCTCGCCATCCAGGTCGCCCAGGTCGACGCGATGTCCGGCGGACGCGTCGAGCTCGGGCTCGGCACCGGATGGTTCGCGCGCGAACATGCCGCCTACGGCATCCCGTTCCCCGACAAGCGTTTCGACCTCCTCGAGGAGCAGCTGCAGATCGTCACCGGACTGTGGTCCACGCCGGTCGGCGAGACCTTCTCGTTCGACGGCGCGCATCATCGACTGGATGCCGCCCCCGCCCTGCCGAAGCCGGTGCAGACGCCCGTGCCGGTCATCGTCGGCGGCGGCGGCCCCAAGCGCACCCCCGCTCTCGCGGCGCGCTACGCCACCGAGTTCAACATCGGCTTCGTGACCGAGGACGTCGTCGCGGAGAAGTTCGACGGGGTGCGCCGCGCCTGCGACACCATCGGCCGCGACCCCGGGTCGTTGAAGCTGTCGGTCGCGCTCCCGACGATCATCGGCGCGGACGACGCCGAGATCGAGCGCCGCGTCGCCGCGATCGGTCAGACCCGCGCGCAGTTCGACAACGGGGCCAACCTCATCGGCACCCCCGCGGAGGTCGCCGAGCGGGTGGAGCGGCTCGCGGCGCGGGGCGCGCAGCGCGTCTACTTCCAGCTGCTCGACCTGCGCGACGTGGACCACGCCGACCAGGTGGGCGCGGAGCTGCTGCCGCTCCTCCCCCGCTGAGCCGGAACGCGTCCGGGCCGTCAGTCCCCGCGGCGGTCCTCGAAGAACGCCCGCAGCAGGGCCGACGCCTCCTCCTCGGCGACCCCGCCGACCACCTCGACCCGGTACGGCAGGCGCCGGTCGCGCAGCACGTCGTACATCGATCCGGCCGCGCCGGCCTTGGCATCCCAGGATCCGAAGACGACCCGCGGGACGCGCGCCTGCAGGACGGCCCCCGCGCACATGACGCACGGCTCCAGTGTGACGACGAGGGTGCAGTCCGCGAGATGCCACGAGCCGAGGGCGTCGGCGGCGCAGCGCAGCGCGACGACCTCCGCGTGCGCGGTCGGGTCACCCGTCCGCTCGCGCAGGTTCCGTCCCTCGCCGAGGACCCGACCGTCGGGCCCCAGGACCACCGCCCCCACCGGGACGTCGCCCTCCGCTGCCGCCTCCCCGGCCAGCACGAGGGCACGGCGCATCGCGTCGAGGTCGGCGGCGAGCGGGGTCACGGTCCTCCGGGACGGGAAGTGCGACGCCGGGGTGGGGCGCGCGGGCGGAACGGCTAGCCTTGAGCCTATGCGTGTCCACGTCGCCGATCACCCGCTCATCACCCACAAGCTCACGGTGCTGCGTGACGTGCAGACGTCGTCGCCGGTGTTCCGCCAGCTGACCGAGGAGCTCGTGACGCTCCTCGCGTACGAGGCGACCCGCAACGTCCGCGTCGACCCCGTCGAGATCCAGACCCCGGTGACCACCACCACCGGGGTGAAGATCAGCGAGCCCCGCCCGATCGTCGTTCCCATCCTGCGTGCCGGTCTCGGCATGCTCGAGGGCATGGTCAAGCTCCTCCCCACGGCCGAGGTCGGCTTCCTCGGCATGGTCCGCGACGAGGAGACCTTCGAGCCGACCACCTACGCCGAGCGTCTGCCGGACGACCTCAGCGACCGCCAGTGCTTCGTGCTCGACCCGATGCTCGCCACCGGCGGCTCGCTCGGCGCGGCCATCAACTTCCTGTTCGCCCGCGGCGCGCAGGACGTCACCGCGATCTGCCTGCTCGGGGCGCCCGAGGGCGTCGCGGCCATCGAGAAGCAGGTCGAGGGGCACGACGTCACGCTCGTGCTGGGCGCGGTCGACGAGCGCCTCAACGAGAAGGGCTACATCGTGCCCGGTCTCGGCGACGCGGGCGACCGCCTCTACGGCACGGCCTGAGGCGCGCCCCGCGGCTCAGACGACGGCGGGCTCGCACGTCGCCGGTGAGGGCGCCCGCCGATGTCGCTGGGCCGCCCTCAGACGACGGCCGGCTCGCGCACATCGGCCTCGACGAGGCGCGCGAACGCGCTGAGACGGGCGACTCCCTCCGGCGTACGCGGGAGGTCGTCAAGCAGGGCGGGCGAGAAGACCACGTAGGCCGCCTGCATCGCGCGCGAGATCGCGACGTTGATCCGGTTGCGCAGCAGGAGGAACTCGAGCCCGCGGGGAGCATCCCGGCCGGAGGACGCGGCGAGAGTCAGGACCGCGACCACGGCCTCCTTCCCCTGGAACCGGTCCACCGTACCGACCGGCACGTCGGCGAACCCGGCCGCGGCCAGTGCCTCCTCGACGGCCACCTGCTGGGCGTTGTAGGGCGTGATCACGATGATGTCGTCGGCCCGCAGGGGCCGGGGCTCGTGCCGGACCGCGGTGTCGCCGGCGCCGCCCTCCGCACCGGTCCACCGACGCCCCACGAGGTCTGCGACGATGCGCACGACCTCCGCCGCCTCCTCGGGCGAGCAGGTCGCGTTGCCGGTGTGGCGCACCGGGCGCACGTGCACGCCGGGCTCGATCCCGTCCAGGGTGCGCAGCGCCGTGGACGGGTGCGCGGCCAGGCGCCCCTCGTACGACAGGCGCGACACGGGCTCGGCGACGTCCGGATGCATGCGCCGGGTGCGCGCGAGGAAGTAGCCGAGCTCCGCGGGCACGACCTCGGCACCGTCGATGATCCACCCCAGCGCGGACGTGTCGACGGGCTCCGGGTGGGTGCCCTGGCTGACCTGCGGCAGCTGCTGCGGGTCGCCGAGCAGCAGCAGTCGCTGGGCGACGAGCGAGACGGCGATCGTGGATGCCAGCGAGAACTGCCCCGCCTCGTCGATGACGAGCAGGTCGAGGCTGCCACGCGGCAGGCGCCCCTCGTGACTGAAGTCCCAGGCCGTCCCGCCGACGACGAAGCCCGTCGCGGCGTTCTCGGCCGTGAAGGCGGCGATGCCGTTCTTCGGCAGCACCGTGAAGGCGTGCGCGGCCGCGGGATCCTTCGGCGCCTTGCCGACCCGCGACGCGGGGACGCCGGCGTCGACCACCCGGTCGAGCATGTTCTCGACCGTCGCGTGCGACTGCGCGACCACGCCGACGCGGAACCCGCGCTCGGCGACGAGACGCGCGATGACGTGGGAGCCGACATAGGTCTTGCCCGTGCCGGGAGGGCCCTGCACCGCGAGGTAGCTGTGGTCGAGGTCCGCCACGCTGCGGGTGATGGCCCCGACCTCGTCGAGAGGCTCGGCGGTGGCGGGGCCCCTGCTCGCGGTCCCGGCGGCGGCGGTGACGCCGGTGACCGCGGCGAGCGCGCCGGACCGCGTCCGCGGCGGCACGCGACGCAGGATGTCGGCGGCCGGGCCCTGCGGGATCCGCGGCGCCGCCGCCAGCACGGCGTCGGCCCAGGCATCGATCGCCTTCTGCTGGTTGCCGGCCCGGGGCGGTGCGGGCGGCGTCAGGGCCAGCGGCAGCTCGTCCCATGTCACGCCGTCGGCCGCGACCTCCTCGACGACGGCCCCGTCGTCGAGCACCTCGCGGACGGTGACCCGCCGCGCGCCGTGGATCCAGCGCGGCCGGGTCTCCATCGGGAACGGCGCCGGCAGGTCGTAGACGGCAAACGGCTCGCCGTCGACGCTCAGGCGCGTGCCGGGCGCCAGCTCTCCACGCAACTCGATGAGGCGGCGTTCCGCGCCGCGGCCGGACTCGGCGATGTGCCAGTCCGCCACCACGCGGGAGCGGGCGGCGTCGACGACGACCACGTCGCGGGTCTCCTCCCACACGGACACCGGCTCGCGCAGGCGCAGGAAGTGGGTGGCCCAGTACGTCTTCTCCTCGCGCGGGTAGTAGTCGATCGCGGCGGCCGCCAACCGCAGGGCGACCGCGTCCGCCTCGTCGGCGTCGGCTGCCCACCGCTGCAGCGCCGTCGCGCGGGGCGAGGGCTCGTAGGCCTGCTCGTCGGGCTCGGCGCCGCGGGCCGGGACGGCGCCCGACTCGCGGGCGCGCTCGACGAGCCAGTCGCGCAGGCGACGGGTCGAGACGCAGTCGTAGCGGTTGTAGTCCGCGAGGTCGTCGAGCACGCGTCGCGCCCCGTCCGCGTCGCCGTCCGCCGCGAGCGCCCGCGCCTCCACGTACTTGACGATGGAGTCGTCGCCGCGCTGCACGTCGCTCGTGCGCACCTCGTCGCCCATGTACAGCGGCTCGAGCTTCTTGATGGAGTACGACCGCGATCCGACGCGGAGCGCACGACGGACGACCGGGTACAGGTCGACGAAGACGCCGTCGCGCAGCAGCCGGTCGACGTCCGCCTCGCGCACCCCGTACCGTGCCGCCATCGTGAGCAGATGCGTCGGCTCGTAGGGCGCGTAGTGGTAGATGTGCATGCCGGGGAACCGCTCGCGCCGCAGCGCCACCATGTCGAGGAAGCGCTCCAGCGCCGCCCGCTCCTGGTCGAACGTGTGCGCCCACAGCGCGCCGTACGTCTCGCGGCTGTCGACCCACCCGAACAGGTAGTCGATGCCCCAGTGCGCGCCAGCGCCCTCCGTGTAGAGCGGGTCGCCCTCGAAGTCGAAGAAGAGGTCGCCGTGGTCCGGACGGGGCAGCACGCCGAGCGATTTGGGGGCGACGACCTCGAAGGTGGGGACGGCGTGCGGGTCGGCATCCGCCTCGTCCCCGGGCACGCCGGCCGGACTCGCGAGCTGCAGCCGGGCCTGCGTGCGCAGCGACTGGAACGTGTCGGCGCTCATCGCGCTCGGACCCGTCGCGGCGGCGGCGAGCGCGTCGATCGTCTCGACACCGCCGGCCCGCAGGCGCTCGCGCTGGACGGGGCGCATGCCCGCCACGAGGAGGAGGTCGCGGTGGGCGACGACCTCGAGCTCGCACGTGGCGCACCGCCCGCACGCGATCACGCCGAGGTCGCCGCGCGGGTCGCCCCACGGGATGACGGGGCCGGCGGTGCCGAGACCGACGGCGCGGTCCGCGATGAGGGCGCGCAGCCGGGCCCGGCGCAGGCCGAACACCGGCAGGAGGTCGTCGACACGGTGCTCGCTCACCGACCCGTCGCCGAGGAGGAGCTGCACGTCGTCGGCGCGGGGGACGCCGAGGCGGTCCAGCTGGTCGACATAGGCGGCGAGCTGCATGAGGGCGGTGACGCGGGCCCGGCGGGCGAGCTTGGTGTCCTGCACGACCCACCGGCGTGGCATCCCGTCGCCCCGGTCCGGCTCGCGGACGAGGAAGTCGGCGAACCCGACGAACTCCTCGGTGGCGAAGGCCGCCTGGTAGACGACCTCGACGTCCGGGTCGGCCAGGGCGTCGCCGGTGAGGCGGACCGCGTCGGCGAGCGCCGCCGCGTCCGACGAGCGCGTCTCGGGGATCTCGCGCACGGCCGCACCGAAACGGGCCCGGTACTCGTCGAGCACGCGCAGCTCGTGCGCGGTGCCGAGGCGGGCCGCGCGCTCGAGCGTGGCGTCCTCGGGGTCGTCGACGGGCGCGATGCGGCCGATCTTCGCGTCGATCGCCCTCACCCACGCGAACTCGCATTCGGCTGCCGCCTTGAGGTCGCTGGCGCTCCAGACGATCCGACCGTCCTGCTCGATGTACCGCATGATCCCCCACGGTAATCCGGGGCGCCGACATCGGCGGTCGCGGCGCCCGGACGGGGCGCTGCGCGATCCGGCCGCCCCTTGTCGGGAGCACCTGACAGACTGAAAGGGTGAGCACCGACCTGCCGTTCGAGAGCGTCTACCGGCACGGGTTCGCGCGCGTCGCCGCGTGCACGATCCCCGTCGCGGTGGCCGACCCCGCCCGCAACGCCGACGCCGTCCTCGCCTCGGCGCGCGACTGCCACGACGAGGGCGTCGCCGTGGCCGTGTTCCCGGAGCTGTGCCTGTCCGGCTACGCCATCGACGACCTGGTCATGCAGGACCCTCTGCTCGATGCGGTCGAGGCGGCCGTGGGGCGCATCGTCGCGGCATCCGTCGACCTTCTGCCCGTGCTGCTGGTGGGTGCGCCGCTGCGCAGCGGCAACCGCCTCTACAACTGCGCGGTTGTGATCCACCGCGGCCGGGTGCTGGGCGTCGCACCGAAGTCGTACCTGCCGACCTACCGGGAGTTCTACGAGCACCGGTGGTACGCGCGCGGAGACGACCGGTCGGAGGAGCTCATCGTCGTGGCCGGGCAGACGGCGCCCTTCGGCCCCGACCTCCTCTTCGACGCGGTCGACGTCCCCGGGCTGACCGTGCACGCCGAGGTCTGCGAGGACGTGTGGGTGCCGATCCCGCCCTCGTCCGGCGCCGCGCTGGCGGGCGCCACCGTGCTCGCGAACCTCTCCGGCAGCCCCATCACGATCGGCCGCGCCGACGACCGGTCTCTGCTGTCGCAGTCGCAGTCGCTCCGCTGCCTCGCCGCGTACGTGTACGCCGCCGCGGGGCAGGGCGAGTCGACCAACGACGTCTCGTGGGACGGCCAGACCATGATCTACGAGGGCGGGCAGCTGCTCACCACCACCGAGCGGTTCCCCGACGGTCCGCGGCGGAGCGTCGCCGACGTCGACCTCGACCGCCTGCGACAGGACCGCCTCCGTCAGGGCACCTTCGACGACAACCGACGCACGACCCGGCCGCGGTTCCGCACCGTGACGTTCGAGCTGGCTCCGCCGGCTGCCGACATCGGCCTGCGCCGCGCGCTCGACCGCTTCCCGTTCGTCCCCGACGACCCATCCCGCCTCGCACAGGACTGCTACGAGGCGTTCAACATCCAGGTGTCGGGTCTCGTGCAGCGCCTGGAGGCCATCGGGAATCCCAAGCCGGTGCTCGGCGTCAGCGGCGGCCTCGACTCCACGCACGCCCTCCTCGTCATCGCGCGGGCCATGGACCGGATGGGCCGGCCGCGCAGCGACATCCTCACCTACACGCTGCCCGGCTTCGCCACGAGCGAGCGGACCAAGCGCAACGCCATCGCCCTCGCCGAGGCCGTCGGGGCATCCATCGAAGAGATCGACATCCGCCCGGCGGCATCCGAGATGCTCGCGCGCATGGGGCACCCGTTCGCCGCGGGCGAGCCCGTGCACGACGTCACGTTCGAGAACGTGCAGGCGGGTCTGCGCACGGACTACCTCTTCCGCCTGGCGAACCAGAACGGCGGCATCGTCGTGGGCACGGGCGACCTGTCCGAGATCGCGCTGGGCTGGTCGACGTACGGCGTCGGCGACCAGATGAGCCACTACTCCGTGAACCCGGGGGTGCCGAAGACCCTCATCCAGCACGTCATCCGGTGGGTCATTTCCGCCGGGGAGCTCAGCGCCGCCACCGTCGAGGTGCTGCAGGCCGTCCTCGACACTGAGATCAGCCCCGAGCTGGTGCCGGCCGGGCAGGACGGACGGATGCAGTCCACCGAGGACCGCATCGGCCCCTACAACCTCCACGACTTCACGCTTTACCACGTGCTGCGCTACGGCTTCCGGCCGTCGAAGATCGCGTTCCTCGCCGCCCGGGCCTGGGGGGATCCGGATGCCGGGACGTGGCCTCCGGGATACCCGGAAGGTCAGCGCCCGTCCTACGACCTGGTCACCGTCGCACGGTGGCTCGAGGTGTTCCTGCAGCGGTTCTTCGGCTTCGCGCAGTTCAAGCGCACCGCCATCCCCAACGGCCCGAAGGTCTCCCCCGCGGGCT
>VGAV01000026.1 GCA_016870695.1 Actinomycetota bacterium
TGCAGGGCGGCGGATTCGCGCGTGTCGTGCGGACCGCGGACCTGGTCTGACGACGGCCGCGCGGGGACGGATCACGACGATCCCGGTCCGGTCCGCGAAGCGGGCAACCGAGCCCGGCCGGGCTCGATAGGGTCGGAGGAGAACCGTCGTCTGCGGAAGGATCGGCCCCGTGACCTCTGAACTGCCACGTGACACCCACGACCGCACCGGTCTGATGGACACGCCGCCGGAGGAACGGTTCGACCGCATCACGCGACTGGCACAGGACCTCTTCCAGGTCGACTTCGCGCTGGTGAACATCGTCGGAGACGACACGGTCTACACGAAGTCGCAGCCGCCCGGACCGGCCATCGGTCATTCCGCCCCCGAGGACGTGTTCTGCGCCGAGACGATCCGGCAGGACGGCGTCCTCGAGATCCGCGACGCCGCAGCGGACGACCGGTACCGGGACCGAAAGGCCGTGACCGACTACGGCATGCGGTTCTACGCCGGTGTGCCGCTGCGCACCGACGACGGGCAGGCCGTGGCGACCCTCTGCCTGCTCGACGACACCCCGCGCACCCTCGACGGCGACCAGCGCGCCGCCCTGCAGCGCTTCGGGGCGTGGGCGCAGGCGGAGCTGCGGCAGAGCGAGCCCGGTCCCGACGACGCCGCGGCGACGTCGCCGGAGACGCACCAGGAGGACCTCGGCAGCGAGGTGCACCTGGCTTCCCTCGCCATCCCGCACGGCGCGGTGAGCGGGGACCGCAGCGGCTGGATGCAGGTGGGCGGCCGCGTCGTGGTCACCCTCGCCGACGTCATGGGCAAGGGCGAGGTCGCCGGCGGGTTCGCCGACGAGCTGCTCCGGGCGATGCAGGAGCGACGCGACATGGACCCGGTCGGGGCGCTGACCTCCGTCGAGAGTCAAGCCGGTGCGGACCGCCGGTTCCGCGACACCTTCGCCACCATCTTCCACGCCGTCATCGACACGCGCGCCGGCCGGCTGGACTACGTCGACGCGGGCCACGGGCTCTCGCTCGTCCTGCACCCGGACGGGAGCGACGAGCGCCTGAGCTCGCGCAACCTCCCGCTGGGCCTCCGTCCCGCCGACATGCCGTGGGAGGCCGGCTCGTCGGCCGTGAGCCGCGGCGACCTCATCGTCTCGGTCTCGGACGGGGCGCTCGACGCGTACGACTCGACCCTCGAGAGCCTCCGCCTCATCGGCGAGGACCTGCGTCGCGCCGCCCGGGCCGACCGCTTCTTCGAGGAGCTCGCGGTGCGGGTGTCCACGCACGCCGTCGACGACGACGTCACCGCCGTGGTGGTCGCGATCCACTGACCCCGGGATGCCACCGGCTCCGAGGCCCGGTGGCATCCCTTCTCCGCCCGCTCAGCGGGGGATGACGGAGAACAGGACCTTCTTGCGCACCATCAGCAGGATGATCGCGATGACCGCCGTGTGGATGAGCGTGCCCTGCCAGAGGCTGGCACGGTCGAGTCCGGGGATGTTCGAGACCGCCAGCACGAAGAACACGTGCACGATGAACACGTACAGGCTCGCCTGGCCGAGGGGGATCCACAGCCAGCCCATGCTCTTCTCGAGCGGCTTCCACGCCACCGTGAGCACCGCGTAGCTGCACACGAGGACCAGGGGCAGGTCGACGAGCCGGCCCCAGTCGAGGAAGATGCGCTGGTAGCCGGAGTCGTACAGGCCCGCGTAGAGGTCGGCCGGGAACGGGGTCGGGGTGAACCCGTACGTCTCGCCCGCCCACAGGTAGACGAGGAACCCCGCGTATCCGACGACGAAGACACCGGTGACGATCTTGCCGGGCAGCGTCGTCAGCGCGCGGATGATCTGCCGGCGGTAGTAGCCGATGACGAGACCGTGGGTGAACAGCACCTGCCAGATGAACAGCGGGAAGACCGCCTCGAACTGCGATGGCAGACGCGGGTACTCCGGGACGAAGACGTGCAGCAGGTATAGCGCCCAGCTGCCGGCGAGCACCACCCACCAGAGTCGGCGCCGGATGAGCCACATGAGCGCCGGGTACGCCAGGCTGAGGACGACGAACAGCCCCATGATGTTGAACGGCCACGGGCCCATCTCGAGCAGCAGCAGCTGCCGCACGGCGTACCAGGGCGGCGGGTAGTCCAGCAGGCGCTCGCCGTTGGGGTACAGGTCGTACACGCGGCCGGAGTCGCCCGTGCCGCCCTCGCCGGTGCCGCGGTCGGTGAACGTCGTGATGCTCGTCGCGTCGATGAAGGGGACGAAGCCGAGGGCGAAGATCAGCAGCACGACGGCCAGCGCCACGATGTACTGCTTGCGCGCGCGGGCCCACGCCCCGATCGCCGCGGCCCACTCGCCGCCGCGCTTGATCGCCGTGGGGAAGACCATGCCAAGCACGATGCCGCTCAGCAGGACGAACAGCTCGGCGCCGGTGATGGCCCCCACGGCTTTCAGGGCGGCGTAGGCGTACGGGCTCGTGACCTCGATGTGCGTGACCACGACGACGACGATGATGAACCCGCGGATCATGTCGATGCGCAGGTCCCGGCTCGCGGACGTGTCGTCGTACCGCCACTTCGGGAACAGCCGTCCCACGATCCCGGAGGCGAGGAAGGCCACGGCGAGCACGGCCGCGCTGCCGGTGATCCAGTTCATCTCGTCGTTGGCGGGGGCGGCGTCCTCGCGCACCTGCACGGTGGTCTCGGAGCCCTCCTGCGGGGTGATCACCTCGGTCAGGGGACCCCAGCGGATGAGACCGGATGCCACCAGGTCGGAGCGCAGTGCGGCGGCCAGCTCGCCGTCGGCCGTGGCGCGCCAGTCGACCTCGCGGTCACCGGCCTCGGCCTCGGGTCGGACGGTCTCGAGCCATGTGACGGTGTCGATGCGCGGGTGGGCGGGCAGCTCCGCCAGGACCTGCCGCCACCACCCTTGCTTGACGGCCAGCTCGGTGTCGCCCTCGCGGGCGAAGTCGTACAGGGCGCCGGTGTCGAGGACCATCGGCAGGCCCTCGTCCACCGCGAAGCGGTCGTAGAACGACTCCTGCGGGGCCGTCGTGTAGCCCCACCGCTCGTCCAGCCGCCCGGCGACCTCCCCCTCGGCGGGGGCGGTGTTGGTCTCCAGCGGCACGTCGCGCCCGGCGGCCGCGGCGGCCTCGCCCTTGCCGAAGTAGTACATCGTCAGACCGACGTGGTCCACGGCATCCCGATCCGGGAAATAGGGGCCGTAGGGGTCGTCCGCCTCGGTGAGCAGACCGTCGTCGTCGGTGTCGAGGACGCGCAGGTCGCGTGCCGACAGCGCGTCGAGCCGTCCGTCGGCGCGCTCGAAGGGGTAACCCGCGCCGTAGGACGGCGCCCACACCGTCTCGGCGTCGGAGGATCCGGCGTGGACGGCGTCGGCGACCTGCTCGAAGGCGCGGACGTAGGCGGTCGGCTGCTGACCCCAGCTCTGCCACGACCCGTTCATCTCGGGCGCGAAGCGCACCAGCTGCCGCGTGCCGTACTGCGTCGCGTAGTCCTCCAGCTGCGTGTTGAGGGCGGCGGCATCCGTCCCGCTCAGGCGGGACAGGTCCGCGGTGGGCTCGAGCGTGAGCATGAGGGCGGCGCCCTGCCCCGCCACCTGGAAGGCGGCGCGCTGCCACTCGGCGCGCGCCCGGTCGTCGAGGGGGTAGGGGATGCGGACGGCGTAGATCGCGGGGGTCTCGCCGAGGCGGTCGCGGTAGCCGTCGGGGCCGTCGTCGCCCCAGTTCAGCTCGGGTCCGAAGCGCACGTCGCCCGTCGCCGCGGTCGTCCGGTCGTCCGTGGCGGCGGTCGCCGGTCCCGCACCGAGCAGCGCCGCGGCTCCGACGAGCGCCAGTGCCGCAGCGAGTCGTCTCACCGTGTGTCTCACGCGCGCTCGCTCTCCAACCGCCAGACGTTGCGGTCGCCGACCCGCTGATAGCGCAGGCGGTCGACTCCGGCGCGGGCGAGAGCCAGTCCACGGCCGCTCTCCTGGTCGACGTCCGCCATCGTCGGGGCGCTCAGATCGACGTCCACCGGGTCGGCGTCGTCGGACACGGTGGCCGAGACGGTGCGGGCGTCGGCCGTGAGCTCCACGGAGAACCGGCCCGGCCCGCGGTGCGCGGGCGCGTGCTCGACGACGTTCCCCGCGATCTCGATCACGGCCGTGTCGAAGCCAAACCGGACGCGGGGATCGACGTCGCCGACGTCGAGCCACCACGCCGAGAGCGTGTCCAGGACGAGCTCGATGCTCTCGACCTCGACGGCGAGATCGAGAGAGCGCCGAACGGGGATCTCAGTCACGCAGGGCCTCGTCGACGGTGGCGCGCGGGCGGAGGACGCGGTCCAGGTTGGTCAGGCCGAGAACCATCGTGACCTGCTCGGTCGGGGCGGCCAGCCGCAGGTCGCCACCGGACTGGCGGGCGGTCTTCAGGCACGCGACGAGCGCGCCGAGACCGGACGAGTCGATGAACTCGGTGGCCGAGAGGTCGACGACGACGACCGAGCCGCCGGTGCGCGCGATCTTGTCGGTGACCGTCTCGCGGAACGAGCGTGCGGAGACCATGGTGAGACGGCCGCGCGGAGCGACGACGGTCGCGCCGTCACGGGAGTCGATGTCGACCTGGAGCATGTCAGAAACCCTTCGGTTCGTGGTCGGAGGCGGAGTACAGCACCGCGCGGATGATGATGCTGAAGACGGCGAGGTCGTAGAGGACCCAGGCGATGTTGACGAACGGGGCGATGCCGTCCGCCTGACCCGCGATGAAGCGGATCGCCACGATGACGAGCGACGCCACGAGCGCGGCCATGACGAAGAGCTGAGGTCTCACGAGGTCCCAGCGCGGGCGGTTCTCGAGGGAGCGCGTCTTCGGGGTGACGGAAAAGGCGAGCGAGCGTCCGCGGTAGACGTTGTCGAACGCGCTGGTGACGGCGCGGATCCACACCGGGAAGAGCGCGAGGGAGTACTGCGCGCCCCGCCAGGTGGGGCGGCCGTTCGCCACGACGATGAAGAGCAGCTGGTTCACGAGGAAGAACGGGATGAACCGGGCGAAGAAGTCGAGGCTGAAGGCCTGGACCGGCATGACCCCGAACGACAGGTTCAGGATGGGGGCGGCGACGTAGACGACGGCGGCGAAGCCGGCCAGGTAGCTCCACATCGTGCCGAAGTACATGATCCGCTGTCCCCAGCCGAGGCTCTTCTGCAGCAGCGGGTTCTCGCGGAACATGACCTGCATGGTGCCCTGCGCCCAGCGCAGCCGCTGCGTGAGCATCGTGGGCAGGTCCTCGGGGGCCAGCCCCTTCGCGAGCACCTCGTCGTGGTACACCGACCGCCAGCCGAGACCGTGCAGGCGCATGGAGGTGGCCATGTCCTCGGTCACCGAGATGGTCGCCAGCGGCATGACGGCCTGCGCCTCCTCCTCGCGCCCGACGTCGAACGAGTCCACGAGCATGCTGACCGACTCGACCGCCGCCAGCGGCGACAGGTGCCGGTCGCCCAGGGCGTCGAGGGTCGTCTCGTCGATGGCGGCGAGCGAGGCGGGGTCGCCGGTGATCTCCGCCAGGGCGGCGAGCTCGGCCCGCACGTCGGCGATGTCCTGATCGCTCAGCTCGCGGCGCACGGCCTGGATCCGCTGCTGGAAGGAGTAGGTGAGGTCGGCGAGGGCGTCGCCGCGGGCGATGCCGGTGCGCAGGTCGTCCAGCGCGGTCGAGACGGCGTCCAGCGCCGCGGCCACCCGCGGGTCGGAGCCGAAGTCCCGCCGGGCGCGGGCGAGCACGCGGCGCGAGGAGCGGACGCCCCGGTTCACCGCGAGCGTCACCTCGCCGACGTAGCGGGAGACACCGAGCTGCATGAGCGCCTCGCGACGCAGGATGGCGTTGGAGCCGCAGAAGAACGCGGCGTTCCAGCCGTCCTTGGACTGCTGGATGGGGCCGTAGAACAGCGGCGCCTGGCTGCCGAGCGGGTCGCTGGGGGGCACGTTGACGAACCACTGCGGCGTCTGCACCAGGGCGACCTTCTCGTCCTCGAACCAGCCCAGCGTTCGGTCGAGGATGTCGGGGGAGGGTATCTGGTCGGCGTCGAGGATGAGCAGGAACTCGCCCTCGGTGACCATGAGCGCGTTGTTGAGGTTGCCCGCCTTGGCGTGCCGCGGGCGGTCGCGCCAGGCCTCGGACCGCGTCACGACGCCGATGCCCTCCGCCTCGGCGAGGGCGCGCAGCTCGGGGCGGTCGCCGTCGTCGAGGATCCAGGTCTCATGCGGATACCGGATGGCCTTGGCGGCGCGTGCGGTGTCCATGACGAGGTCGAGGGGCTCGTTGTACGTGGTGACGAGGACGTCCACGGTGGCCTGTCGGCGCATCGTGGGGGCATCGTGCCGCTCGCGCAGGCGCCAGGCGCCGATGGCGAACAGCAGCGAGTCGATGAAGCTGTAGGTCTCGGCGAGCACGAGGGGGACCGCGATCCACCACGACTCCCAGTTCACCGAGGCGAGCCAGCGCCAGACGATGTAGTTCAGCCCGGCCAGGACGGCGACCAGGGCGACGATGCGGACGAGGGCGAGTCGACGGACGATCGACGTCTCGCGACGTCGAGCCTCCCGCCGCTTCTCGTCGCGGCGGATCGTTGTCTCGACGACCATGCGCCCTCCTCTTCCACCCCTCATCCTCATAGAAATCTCGCAGCTCTGACAATTAAGCAACGGCGTTGCGAGAAATGGATGCCACCGGCTCGGAGGGCGATGTCGGAGGCCGATCGTATCTTCGACCACAGGGATTGAGAGCGTAGAACACATGTTCTAACCTGTGGGAGTGAGGGCGATCGTGCGAGACCAGGTGCAGGCCGTGCCCGACGTCCACGCGCTGCGGGCGCGGCTCGAGCATATGCAGGGCCGCCGGATGGATGCCCCCGTGCTGCCCACCCACCCCGCCTTCACCGCCCTGCTGCCCGGCGGCGGTCTGCGGTCGGGATCGGCCTATGCCGTCGCGCGGTCGATGTCGCTGCTGCTCGCGCTCATGGCCCGCCCCTCGCAGGACGGCGCCTGGTGCGGGGTCATCGGCATGCCCGAGCTCGGCGCCGAGGCGGCGGAGAAGTACGGGCTCGACCTCGACCGCCTCGTGTTCATCCCCGATCCCGGTCCGCGGTGGCTCGCGGTCACGGCGACGATCGCGGAGGTGCTGCCCGTGGTCGCGGTACGGCCGCCCGCGGGATCGACCGCGGGGCGCGGCGGAGCCGAGACCGCGCGGCTCGCTGCCCGGATGCGCGACCGCGGCACCGTGCTGCTGGTGCAGGGGGCCTGGCCGCAGGCGGAGGCGGTGATCGACGTCGCGGATCCGCGCTGGTCGGGGCTCGGTCAGGGGCACGGATACCTGGCGGGGCGCGAGCTGACGGTGTCGGTCAGCAGCCGGCGGTCGCCGAACGCGCGCCGGGCGCGCATGCTGCTGCCGGCGGCCGACGGCACGATCGAGCTGCTCGGCGCCCCGACCGAGCGTCTCGTGCCGCGCCACCGCGACGAGGTGGCGGACTACCGCACCCGGGCGGTGGGGTGATGCAGGCGCCTGCGCGCAGCCTCGTGCTGTGGTTCCCCGACTGGCCGGTCACCGCCCTGCGCCGGGAGGCGACCACGCCGCCCCGCGCGGACGCGGCCGTCGCGGTCTTCGAGAAGAACATCGTCACCGCCTGCTCGGCGGCGGCCCGGGCGCAGGGCGTCCGGCGCGGCCAGCGGCGTCGCGACGCCCAGGCGCTGTGCCCCGCGCTGACCGTCGTCGCGGCCGACCCCGTGCGCGACGCGCGGGCGTTCGCGCCGCTCGTCGCGCGCATCGAGGAGCATGCGCCAGGCGTGCAGATCGTCCGCCCGGGGCTCTGCGCGCTGCGGGCGCGGGGTCCGGCGCGGTACTACGGCGGTGAGGAGGAGGCCGCCCGGACGCTCCTCCGGCTGCTGGCGGCCGACGACGTCCTCGACGTCCGCGCGAGCGTCGCGGACGGCATCTTCACGGCTGACCAGGCCGCCCGCACCGCCCCCGACGCCGCGACCGTCCGCATCGTGCCGCCGGGGGAGGCCGGGTCCTTCCTCGCCCCGCTCTCGGTGGCCGCGCTCGACGACGACGAGCTCGCGGGGCTGCTGTCGCGTCTGGGCGTGCACACCCTCGGCGACTTCGCCGCCATGCCGGTCAGCCGCGTGCGGGAACGGTTCGGCGAGCGGGGGACGCGGCTGCACGCGCTGGCGGCCGGGTGGGACTCGCAGCCCGTCGTCCCGCGGACGCCCCCGCCCGAGCTGCACCGCACGGTGGCGTTCGAGCCGCCGCTCGACCTCGCCGACCAGATCGCGTTCGGGATGCGCGTCGCGGCGGAGGAGTTCGTCGCCCAGCTGGGGGCGCACAACCTCGTGTGCACCGAGCTGCGGGTCGTCCTGACGGGGGAGCGGGCCGAGCGCAGCGAGCGCGTCTGGCTGCATCCGGGCTCGTTCGACGCGGCAGCGGTGGTCGACCGCGTGCGCTGGCAGCTTGCCGAGGACGGACAGGGCATCTTCGGCAGCGGGGTCGCGAGCGTCCACATCGAGCCCGAGGCCGTCGACGACGCCGCCCACCACGCCAAGGGGCTGTTCGGCGCCGGTTCCGACGAGCGCGTCCATCACGCCCTCTCCCGTGTGCAGGCGATGCTCGGTCACCGTGGCGTCGTCACGCCCGTCATCGGGGGCGGGCGATGGCTCGCCGAGCGGCAGGTCCTCGTCCCCTGGGGGGATCGCGCCGTCACCGCGAGGGACCGCTCGCGGCCGTGGCCGGGCAGTCTCCCCGACCCGCTGCCGGCCACGGTGTATCCCGAGCCGCGGCTGATCGAGGTGACCGACATCGCGGGGGCCACGGTGACGGTCGGGGAGCGCGACGTGCTGAGCGCGCCGCCGGCGGTGCTGGTGACCGGCGGGCAGCGGCGGCGCATCCGGGAGTGGGCGGGCCCCTGGCCCATCAGCGAGCGGGGATGGGACCCGCTGCGGCGGCGGCGGGCGCACCGGTTCCAGGTCGTCGACGACGACGGCGGCGCGTGGCTGCTCGTCGCCGAAGAGGGGGAGTGGCGGGCGGAGGGTCGATATGACTGAGGCATCCATCCTCCGGACGGCGGTGCGCTGATGGGATGGCACAACCCGCCGGTCAAATGGTCCGAGCTCGAGCGCGCGCTCAGCGACGCGCAGCGTCCGACGGGGGCGCCCTCCGGCGGCGACGGCGGGGACAGTCCCGCGTGGTCGCACAAGCGCGGTCCCTACGTGCCGCCGCGCATCCAGCGCCCGGCCGACACGGTGCCCTACGCCGAGCTGCACGCGCACTCGTCGTACTCGTTCCTCGACGGGGCGTCCTCGCCCGAGGACCTCGTCGAGGAGGCGGAGCGCCTCGGACTGCACGCCCTCGCCCTCACCGACCACGACGGCTTCTACGGCATCGTCCGTTTCGCCGAGGCGGCCGAGGCCCGCAGCGTCCGCACCGTCTTCGGTGCGGAGCTGTCCCTCGGCCTGCCCGGACCGCAGAACGGCGAGGCCGATCCGGCCGGATCCCACCTGCTCGTACTCGCCCGGGGCGAGGAGGGCTACCACCGTCTCGCCGCGGCGATCACCCACGCGCAGCTGACCGGCGCCGAGAAGGGGCGGCCCGTCTACGACCTCGCCGACCTCGCCGAACGCTCCGGAGGTCCCGGCGACCCGCACTGGGCCGTGCTCACCGGATGCCGCAAGGGCACCGTGCGTCAGGCGCTCGCCGCCGAGGGGCCGGCGGGGGCGGCTCGGGCACTCGACGAGCTCGTCGCCCTCTTCGGGCGCGACGCCGTCAACGTCGAGCTGATCGACCACGGCAATCCTCTGGACTCCCGGCACAACGACGTGCTCGCCGCCCTCGCGGCCGAGCGCGGACTGCCCGTCCTCGCCAGCAACAACGTCCACTACGCGGCACCGCAGAAGCAGATGCTCGCGGCCGCCGTCGCGGCCGTGCGCGCCAACCGCGGCCTCGACGAGCTCGACGGGTGGCTCCCCGCCCATGCCGGCGCCCATCTGCGCTCGGGAGCCGAGATGACGGCGCGGTTCGCGCGCTACCCGGGCGCGGTCGCGCGCACCGTGACGCTCGCCGACGAGCTGGCCTTCCCGCTGCGCCGCGCGAAGCCGGCGCTGCCGCGCCAGACCGTCCCCGACGGCCACACCCCGATGTCCTATCTCCGGCAGCTGGTGTGGGACGCGGTCCCCCGCAAGTACCCGAACCTGTCGGACGACGACCGCGACCGCATTGAACGCGAGCTGGCCGTCATCGAGATGAAGGACTTCCCGGGCTACTTCCTCATCGTCTACGGCATCGTGGCCGAGGCCCGACGCCGCGGCATCCTGTGCCAGGGGCGGGGCTCGGCGGCGAACAGCGCCGTCTGCTACCTCCTGGACATCACGGCGGTGGACTCGATCTTCTACCAGCTGCCGTTCGAGCGGTTCCTGTCGAGCCTGCGCGACGAGGAGCCCGACATCGATGTCGACTTCGACTCGGACCGGCGCGAGGAGATCATCCAGTGGGTGTACGCCACCTACGGGCGCGACCGCGCCGCCCAGGTCGCCAACGTCATCCAGTACCGGCCGAAGAACGCCGTGCGCGACATGGCGCGGGCCCTCGGGCACTCGCCCGGTCAGCAGGACGCCTGGTCCAAGCAGGTCGAGCGCTGGGGCGCGACCCTCGAGACGGGGGCCGACCACGACATCCCCGACGAGGTCATCGAGTTCGCGGCCGAGCTGCTGAAGGCGCCCCGACACCTCGGCATCCATTCGGGAGGGATGGTGCTCACCGATCGCCCGGTCGGGGAGGTCGTGCCGATCGAGCACGCCCGCATGGAGGACCGCACGGTCATCCAGTGGGACAAGGACGACGCGGCCTGGATGGGCCTGGTCAAGTTCGACCTGCTGGGCCTGGGCATGCTGGCGGCCCTCCAGTACTGCTTCGACCTGATCCGGGATGCCACCGGCGAGACGTGGGAGCTGTCGACCCTGCCCAAGGAGGAGAAGGCCGTCTACGACATGCTCTGCCGGGCCGACTCGATCGGGGTGTTCCAGGTGGAGTCCCGGGCCCAGATGGGTCTGCTGCCCCGCCTGCAGCCGCGGCGGTTCTACGACCTCGTCGTGCAGATCGCCCTCATCCGGCCCGGGCCGATCCAGGGCGGCGCGGTCCACCCGTTCGTGCGGCGGAAGCTGGGCCAGGAGCCCATCACGTACGTGCACGAACGCCTGCGCCCGGTGCTCGAGCGCACGATGGGCGTCCCCGTGTTCCAGGAGCAGCTCATGCAGATGGCCGTCGCCGTCGGCAACTGCTCCGCCGAGGATGCCGACCTGCTGCGCCGGGCGATGGGGTCCAAGCGCGGACTCGAACGCATCGAGCAGCTGCGCGAGAAGCTGTACGCCGGCATGGCCGACAACGGGCTCGTCGGCACGGTCGCCGACGATCTGTACGCCAAGATCCAGGCGTTCGCGAACTTCGGCTTCGCCGAGTCGCACTCGCTCTCGTTCGCGCTGCTGGTCTACGCCAGCTCGTGGATCAAGCTGCACTATCCCGCGGCCTTCCTCGCGGGGCTGCTGCGCGCTCAGCCGATGGGCTTCTATTCGCCCGCCACCCTGACCGCGGACGCGCGCCGTCACGGGGTGCAGGTGCGCCGTCCCGACCTGCTGCGCTCGGGGGTGCAGGCCGGTCTCGAGCCCGTCGCCGACGACGGGCCTCGCGCGGCGACCGGACTCGACGCGTGCGCCGCGGCGCATCAGCCGCCGACGGGGGAGTTCGACCCGACGGCGCCCGACGACACCGACGCCCACCGTCGCGACGGCTTCTTCGCCGTGCGTCTGGGGCTGGCCGAGGTCACCGGGATCGGGACCAAGGTCGCCGAGCGCATCGTCGCCGAACGCGAGAGCAACGGCCCCTACCGCGACATGCGCGACCTCGTGCGGCGCACCGGGCTCGTCGCCGCGCAGCTGGAGGCCCTCGCCACCGCCGGGGCGTTCGACAGCCTCGGCCACACCCGCCGCGAGGCGATCTGGCTCGCGGGGTCGGCCGCGCAGGACCGCCCGGAGTTCCTGCCCGACTCGCTGGTGGCGGTGCAGCCGCCGCTGTTCACCGACCCCTCCAGCTACGAGGTGCTCGCCTCCGACCTGTGGGCGACGGGCCTGTCCACCGACGACCACCCGATGACGCACTTCCGCGCCGCACTCGACGCGCGCGGGGTCATCACGTCCCGCGAGCTGCGCACGCACGAGACCGATCGTCGCGTCGAGGTCGCGGGTCTGGTCACCCATCGGCAGCGTCCCGCCACGGCATCCGGGATCACCTTCCTCAACCTCGAGGACGAGCACGGCTTGATGAACATCATCTGCTCGGTCGGCGTCTGGAACAGGTACCGGCGCGTCGCCCGGGAGTCCCCGGCGCTCATCGTGCGCGGGATGCTGGAACGCTCCGTCGAAGGCGTCACCAATCTCGTCGCCGACGGCTTCACGGATCTGCGGGTCGGGGTCGCGCACGTCTCGCGGGACTTCCGATGACGGGTGAAAGCCCGCCGGGCTCCGGGACGTGCATGGGCGCCGTCATTAGACTCGGGGCTCCGAGACCCGGTTCCGAGGGAGCGACATGACCGACACGCCCAACCCGCCCGAGGGCTGGTATCCCGACCCCGCCGGCAGCGGCGACCTGCGCCGCTGGGACGGGGCGAGCTGGACCGACGAGCTGCGTCCGCCCGCTCACGCTCCCGCGCCCGACGCCGCGGACGCCGGGACCGCACCGTCGGCCGAGGAGCCGGCGGTCGCCTTCGGCGATGTCGCGCCGGTGCACCCCGCGCCCTCCCACGAGACGTCCTCCCACGAGACGCCGTCCAACGCCGCGCCCGTGCACCCCGCGCCCGTCGACGCCGCCGCACCGACCACCGACGCCCGGCGCGATGCGGCCGATGTCCGTCACGAGAGCGGCGGCGCGGCGGACGGCCGTCACGACGGTGCCGAGGACGCCGACGCCCGCCGTGACCGCACCGCCGCCTGGGACGCGGAGGCCGCCGACCGCGACCGTCCCGCCCCGCCGGCACCCCTAACCCCGCCCGCGTACTCCAGCGGCGCGCCCGTCCCGCCGCCCGGCGGCTCCGCCCCGGCGAGCGGGTACGGCAGCTCCCCGACCACCCCGTACGGCGCCGCCGCTCCCGCATACGGCGCCGCGGCCGGGTACGGTGCGTCCGCCGGATACTCCGCCTCCCCGACCGGAGGGGCATCGACCCCCGCGCGGGCCGGCGACCCCACTACCGTCTGGATCTGGCTGCTGGCCGTGCTGCCCCTGGTCAGCACCCTGTCGCTGTTCCTCTTCGACTGGACGGGCGCCATCGAGGCGTCCGTGTACAGCTCGATCTACGGTTCGTCGAGCGCGGGATCGCTCGCCTTCCTCGGGACCATCTCCGGCTTCACGCTGCTCGCGCTGCTGCTGAACGCCGCG